>NZ_JBZVFG010000029.1:22343-48548 GCF_058402785.1 Candidatus Magnetaquiglobus sp. | reverse complement strand
AATGTAGCTAACGGAAATAATCTAAAACTCCATGTCCCGCTGAACCAACACAGGGAATCCCGCGAATGGCGAGTCCATTTCTCTTGCTTATTGACTTGGCAAAACGTATTTTAGGAGGGATTACCCGCCAGAAAATCAGGCCATGGGGAGGGGCATGCGCACATGGAAACAACGGACGACCATACCACGCCGACCGGCGTGTCGGAACGCAGGAGATATCGCGGTCGCAGTCTGCTGATTCCCATTGTCGGTCTGCTGATTCTGACCGTATTGGCCACCATGTCGGTCGGATATTTCATCAATTATCCATTCCTGAACGAAACCCTGCACACCAAGGCCAAAATCGAGCACGAGGCGCGCGCCGCGCAGATCGGGTTTCTGATCGATCACGAGGCGAGCGTGTTGTCGCAGTTGGCCAATGCCGTGTCGCGCGACGGCGAGTTGCAGGAGGCGGTGACGGCCTTCAATCAGGACTTCAACCGTCTGATGCGCAAGGTGCTGTTTTTGTCCGAAACGATCCGTGGGGTGGATTTCATCAGCGTGCTCGATGCGAGTGGCAAGAGTCTGTTCGCCACCGAGGGATTGGTGGGGGAGAAGCCGTTGCCTGCCGAGGCGGTCTCCAAGGGGATCAAGACCGGCGGTCATCTGGTTTCGATCGCGATCGAATCCCGTTGGGCCATGGTCTCCCTGGCACCGATCACCGTGCAGCGCAAGGCGGTCGGTCTGCTGGTGCTGGGACGTTGGATCCATCCGGATCTGGCGCGCGGGCAGGGGACGAAATCCACCGGCATGGCGATCGGTCATCCGGACGGTTTTCTGGCGAGCACGCTGGATGGCACGATCTGGCCGATACCCGATCCGGATCGGGTTCGCGCCTGCCCGGAGGGGAGCGCGGCCCTGACCGATCGGGTCGCGGAGTCGGATCTCGGCCTGCTTTACGCGCCGCTGGCCATCGTCGGTCGTACCTTCTGTGTGATCCTGCCGGTGGATTTCAGTGCGATCCGCCTGGCGTTGCGTGACAATGCCCTGCGTCTGGGGTGGTCCTCGCTGATCATCATCCTGATGATCGGGCTGTTGGGTTTGACCATGCATTTCCTGATTCTGCAACCGCTGAACCGGTTGCGTGACAAGGCGATGATCCTGGTCGAGGTCTGCTCCAACGAGCGCATCGACACGCCGCAACTTTCCAAGTCGGGGAAAGGCAACGAAATCCAGATCCTCGACCATGCCTTCGAAACCGCCTCCACGGCGATCTATTCGTACATCGGCGAGCTGCACCACCAGAAGGAACATTTCGAGGACATGGCGATTCGCGATCCGTTGACCGGATTGGGCAATCGTCGGCTTTTTTCGCAACTGGTGGAGAAGACCCTGGCGGTCTGTCAGCGCTATCGGCGGCGCATGGCGGTGATGTATCTGGATCTGGACCGTTTCAAGCCGATCAACGATACGTTGGGTCACGATGTCGGCGATCTGCTGCTCAAGGCGGTGGCCGGTCGTCTGAAACAGGCGTTGCGCGAGTCGGACGTGGTGTTTCGTCTGGGTGGGGACGAATTCGCCGCCCTGCTGCCCGAATGCGCGGAGGGGGAGGTGGCCCGTCAACTGGGCGAGCGGCTGATTTGCGAGGTGGCCAAGCCTTATCATCTCAATGGTCACGATTGCACCATCGGGGTGAGCGTGGGGATCGCCATTTTTCCGGATCACGCCGAGCAGCTCGAGGGGTTGCTCAAGTGCGCGGACGTGGCGCTCTACGCCGCCAAGGACGCGGGGCGGGGCGTGTGTCGGCTGCATGGGGACCCGTGACCCGCAGGGTTTGAAAACCGTTGCGGGGGACCGGAATCTGCGAAACGATGCCGCGAACCTGGCCCCAAAACAGGTCGCCGAACAACCGATCCTCACAATGGGTATCACCCCTCCTCGGAGGAGGCGGAACGCAGGGTATCCCCTCCGGTCATGCAGGTGACCAGCTCCTCGCCGAACGGTTCGAGGATCTCCACGAACATCTCCAGCCAGTCGGGGTGATGGTTGCGGACGAACTCGGCCTGCCGCTCCAGAACCCACTTGGCGATCGCCAATCGCGATAATTCGGGGCTGGCCTTGCCCAGTGCCCGCAAGGTGCGATCCAGCGCCTGGGACAACTTCGAAAGGGCATCCACCCGATCCAGGGGCTTGACCTCCCCGTTTTTCACCGCGGCCACTGCCTCCTTGTGGAGTTCCAGATACTCCTCCAGCATGGCGCTCACCATCCGCTCGCGTCGATTCCCGACCAGACAGCCGGCGGCACGGTCCAAGAGCGTGCCATGCGGTTGGCTCTCCCAGGGCACCCCTTCTTGTTGATCCATCCGCCGCCAGCGACGGGCGGTGCTCTCCGCGACCCCGTGTTGTCTGGCTGCCCACGCCAGATTGCCGCCACTCTCCAGGAAGGCGGCGCGTACTCGTGCCCGTTGCCCACTCCGCTCCGCCCCTTCGATCCGCTCCGCCCCTTCGATCCGCTCCGCTCCGGCCATGTTGGTCGATCCCCTCGTCGATTGATTGAACCCCTTGGGATTGAATGCGTCAATTGATTGATGAGACTAAAAAAAATCGGTATTCTCGCCAAGATGAATCCGTTCCGCCTGGACAGGATGCGCGCCCGGCGAAGATTCTCGGACTTTTTTGAACAAATTCCATGACCTTGCATTCAAACGTGTGCTATCCTGACAAAGGACGATAAATAATCGGTCAGACGTGCGCCATCCCGCCCCGAACAAATAAAGAATCTTGGCTTTTGTCTTGCATTCGGGTTCAGTGATCGCGCTTTCCATCAAGATCGACCGCAACACACAGTGATCCGGCACCACGGGGTGGAACGACTATGGCAACCAGTGAACATGGCAAGAAAATCGGCATCATCGGTGCCGGCAAGGAAGGCTGCGAGGTCTTGGAACTCTTCTCGCACAACAAGAGCGTGGAAATCCTCTTCGTGGCCGACCCCGACTCCGCGGCTCCCGGTTTGGCCATGGCCAAAAAACTGGGTATCAAGACCGTTTCCAAACCCGAAGTCGCACTCAAGAACTTCAAAACCGATCTGATCGTCGATTGCAGCGGTTCGCCGGATGTCCATCGCATGGTCGTCGAGGCGGTCGGCAAGGATGGTGTCATCGACGTATCCCTGATCCTGATGCTCTACAAGATCTTCAGCGAACAGCGCGGTCAGGCCAATCACCAGGTCTTCACCGATCTGGCCAGCGTTCGCCAGGAGATCGATCGCAATACCCGCGACGTTTCCAAAACCCTGCACGGCATCGAGAAAATCTCCAACGAACTCGAAGTGTTGGCCATCAACGCCGGCATCCAGGCCTCCCGTGCCGGTGAGTTCGGCAAGGGGTTCGCGGTGGTGGCCGGCGAGGTCAAAAGCACGGCTCGCGTGGCCCGCGACCTGGCGGGCGACATCGATCGGGTCATCAGCGAAATCTCCTCGATGTCCAAGCGGATCGATCAGTCCTTGAAAAAAGTTTTGTAAAATCCGTTTGCTTCGAGGTCGTTCAAAAAAAGGATCGACGCGCTCGCGTCGATCCTTTTTTGTTGAGGCACTCTCGCAAAACAGTGCCACGAGAGGTCAGGGTTCTCCCCATCCCGTGCGTTTCGGGCCGACAGCCGATCCGACGGCTCGCGCCGACACGGATCCCGTCATCACATGGACGTTGAGAGAATCGCGTAGATTTGACGCTCGGTGAGGGCATTCTCCCGCGCCAATTGACGTACACCGTCCCCCGCGTCGTAGCGGCGGATGATCTCCCGGTTGCGGCGTCGGCGCAGCAACTCCGCGGCGCGTACCACGGTGAGGGTTTCGCCCCCGAAATGGCTCGACAATTTGCGGGCCTGTTCAAAGCCCAGCAGCGTCACCAACTTGTGCTGCACCCGCAGCTTGCGCGGCACGAAAATGCGCGTGCCTCCGCAGGCATGGACCAACTGCAAGGCCCCTTCCCGCCCGATCACCTCGGCGATCTCCTCGAGTGAACCCGGCAGATCCTCTTTCAAAATCAGCTCCAAACCTTCCATCATTTCACCTCCCCGCTTTGCGTAGTTTCCGAATGGGCCGTGGTGGGCATCGCATCCGGATTCAGGTTGTCCCACTTCACCTCATACCAAAAGAGATCGGATCGCACGCTCTCGATCCCCAATTGGGCCAATCTTCCCACCGACCAGCCGCGCAGAACGGCGCGATTGACATCCTCGCGCACGCGGATCGCCTCGGTTGCGCCAAGCTCCTTGATTTTTTGCAAGACCCCCGCCCAACCCCCTCGTACCGGTGGACGCAGTGCCTGGACGCGACGGAAGCCCAGTGCGCCGAATGTCAGATCGAGCCCACGCCTTTTGGCGAACAGGATCGCTTTGTTTTCAAGCGCGAACAGGGACAATCCCGCCACCAACGCCTCCAGACGGGCGCGGCGTGGGGCGGCAAAGGCCTCGGAGGAGCGTTTGATCCGTGCGATGCTCTCTTGTCTGTCCATTTCGATGGCATCGAGGCTGCGTTGCAGTTGGGCGATTTCGCCCAGGACGCGATTGGCATCGCGCAGATCCTTGATGACGATGGCATCCACGGATTTGGAACGATTCTGGCTCCCCATGCTCTCCTCCCGATTGGCGGCCTGGTTTTTGAAGACGCGATATCATGAATACTCGGTTCATTCTTCCGGTTTGTCAAGAAAAAAGATGTTAAAAAGTGACTTCACAAATTATTCTAAATCATATATAATCATATTATATTACATTCACCCCTACAATTATTGAAACTTTTGATAGTATTATCATCGGCACATCAATCGAGTTGGCAATCACGGGATAAATCTTGGCAAAGAACAGGATCTTTACATTCGGGGAGAGGCGTGGATCGTGAGAATCGATCCGAAGCCAGGGCTGATGCAGGTGGAAAACGAAGGAATGCTGGCGGATTGGAAGCCGGGTATTTCGGAAAACGGCGGGATTTTTTGGCTGGTGACCTGAACGGGCGTGTGTTGAGGGCAATTTCGAGAAACAAAACGGGTCGTGAAGGAGGGGAGCAAGGAACAGTCGGGTCAGAGTTGAGCGTTATTCATAAGCATTTGGTAACGATTCAGGACCCCCTATATTGGGCGGGGTCCAGCAACTGTCTTGGAAGTCAAGCGGCATTTGTCACTGGATCTGTAGCAGGCAAGACTTGATCTGACATTTCTGGCAGGATGGACGCAAACCAATCAAGGAGGATGTCAGCGAAAAATGCTTCTTTGAGAAGAGCGCGCTCAAGGGGAGGTTGCGTGGGCGCGCGGGCTGTTTCCCGCGTTGCACGCAACCTTGAACCCCTCGCGGGCAGGGGATCTCGTGTTGCGATCACCCCGCGTCGCACGCCGCCTTGAACCGTTCGTAGGCGCGGATTTCATCGTCGCGATCGCGGACGCGTCGAACATGTCGCAGCGGATTGTTTTCATCGGTGGGGTCGATCTCCACCTCGCCATCCCACTCGAAGGTGGCGTTGCCCGCCAAAAGACCGGCATGGTTTCCGCCTTCGGTGGCGCGCAGGGCGGTGCAGATCACCTGTCCACCGGCATTGAACACCCGGATGGGACGACTGAAGGGGAAGGCTCCGTCCAGACATGCGGCAAAGGTGGAGGCGGTCATGGCGGTGCCGCAGGAGTGGGTCCATCCCACGCCGCGCTCGTAGGTGGCCACGAAAAGGCTCGCTTCTCCGGTGATGCGGCGCAGGCTGACGTTCACCCCGTCCGGAAACAGGGGATGGGCGCCGTTGGCCAGGCGTCCGACGCGAATCAGGTCATCCCGATCGACCATCTCGACCGGCGCGCTGATGTGGGGATTGGGGGCCGAAAGGGCGGTGAAGCGCAGATGGGTCGAGAGCGACGGCAGAATCTCGCCCACCACCCGCGGTCCGTCCCAGACCATGGGCAGGGTGGTTGGCTTCAGGGAGATCGGTCCGATTTCGGTTTCGCAGGCCGTGACGCCGGGAAAGAAAGCAGACATGAGCCGGACCCGCAACACCCCTTGCATCACCGCCACCGTCACGGTGTTGCGACCGGTCGACTCGAGGGTGAAACGGCCCAGGCAGCGGATGCCGTTGCCGCACATGCGCGCCTCCGAGCCGTCGGCGTTGAAGATGCGCATGCGGGCGTCCGCGTCGTGGGCGGGTTGATGAAACAGCACCCCATCCGCGCCGATTCCCCCGTCCCGGCGGCACAGAGCCGCGACCAGGCGGCTCCGGGTCGCCTCGGACACCTCCAGGGGGGTGGTCATCTCGTCGATGAGCAGAAAATCGTTGCCGGATCCTTGGCATTTGATGAAGGGTAGAAGCATGGCGATCCTCCTGGGAAAAGGCATGATTCAGCGTTGCAAGGGCCACGCACCCTTTGCGAAAATCGCTTTTTTTGAAGAGCGCGCTAAAAAGCGAAAGTCAAACCTCGGAGGCACCGCCTCCGCACTGAAGCCGGGGATCCGCGGGACCCGGCTCCTGCAATGGTGGGGGTCCTGAATGGTTGCTTGAGATCGTTGCCAAACCGCACCCATCACGAGATGCGTCGTTCCATGATCAAGGGTCTCCAGGAGGATTATCCCCATCCGAACGACTCCACCTCACAGAATATACCGCGACAGATCCTCGTTCTCGGAGAGATCCTGCAACTGACCGCGCACGAACGCGCCATCGATCACCAACCTCTCCCCGCGTCGGTCCGGCGCGGTGAAGGACAGCTCATCCAGCAGCTTCTCCATCACCGTGTGCAAACGCCGCGCGCCGATGTTTTCGGTGGTTTCGTTGACCTTGGCGGCGATCTCGGCCAGGGCGCGAATGCCATCCTCGGCAAACTCCAGCGTCACCTCCTCGGTGGCCAGCAACGCCGCATACTGCCGGGTCAGGGCGTTTTCCGGCTCGGTGAGAATGCGCAGAAACTCTTCCACCCCGAGACTCTTCAACTCCACCCGGATCGGCAGCCGCCCCTGCAACTCCGGAAGCAGATCCGACGGCTTGGCAAGCTGAAACGCCCCCGAGGCGATGAAAAGGATGTGATCGGTCTTGACCATGCCATGCTTGGTGCTCACCGTGGTCCCCTCGACGAGGGGCAGGAGATCCCGTTGCACCCCCTCGCGGGAGACATCCGCGCCGCCGCGAAACTCACCGTTGCGCGCACACACCTTGTCCAGTTCGTCGATGAAGACGATGCCCGCCTGTTCGACCCGCTCCAGCGCGGCGCGCTTGGACTTCTCCCGATCCACCAGCTTGCCGGCCTCCTCGTCGATGAGGAGCTTGAGGGCCTCCTTCACGGTCGCCTTGCGGCGCGTCGGACGGGCGCCGCCGAAAACCGAGCCGAGCATCTCGGAGATGTTGATCCCCTCCATGCCTTGCGGGGTGAACACCTCCAGGGTGGGACCGTTGCGCGGCTCGCGCAGATCGATCTCGATCTCCCGGTCATCGAGCTTGCCCTCGCGCAGCATCTTGCGGAATTTCTGGCGGGTGCCCGAATCCCCCGGCAGGGCGGATACGCTCTCCACCGTGCCATAGGAGACGTTCGAACCCGGAAGCAGGCCATCGAGCACCCGATCCTCGGCGGCCTCCTCGGCCTGTCGGCGCACCTCTTGCTTGGAACGCTCCAGCGCCATCTTGACCGCCATGTCGGTCAGATCGCGGATGATCGACTCCACATCCCGACCCACATAGCCGACCTCGGTGAATTTGGTGGCCTCGACTTTCAGGAACGGGGCATCGGAGAGTTTGGCCAGGCGTCGGGCGATTTCGGTTTTGCCCACGCCGGTGGGACCGATCATGAGGATGTTCTTGGGATAGACCTCCTCGCGCAGGGCCGGATCGAGCCTTTGCCGTCGCCAGCGGTTGCGCAGGGCGATGGCCACGGCCCGTTTGGCGTCGTTTTGGCCAATGATGAAGCGATCCAGTTCGGAGACGATCTCGCGCGGCGTGAACTCGGACATTTACAGCTCTTCAAGGATGAGATTGGAATTGGTATACACACAGATTTCAGCCGCGATGCCCATGGCCCGCTCCACGATTTCGCGCGGGGGCAGCTCGGTGTGACGCAACAGCGCCCGCGCCGCGGAGAGCGCGTAGGGAGAGCCCGAACCAATGGCCAGGATCCCCTCTTCCGGCTCCAGGACATCCCCGGTGCCGGAGATCAACAGGCTGTGGGTGGCATCGGCCACGGCCAGCATCGCCTCCAGCCGTCGCAACATCCGATCGGTGCGCCAATCCTTGGCCAGCTCCACGGCGGCACGGGTCAGAATGCCGCCGTGCTTGACCAGCTTGGCCTCGAACCGCTCGAACAGGGTGAAGGCATCGGCGGTAGAACCGGCGAATCCGGCCAGGGCGCGGCTCTCCTTCAAGAAGCGCACCTTGCGGGCATTGGCCTTGATCACCGTCGCGCCGAGCGTCACCTGGCCATCACCGGCCATCACCACGCTCGCGCCGCGTCGGACCGAAAGGATGGTCGTCCCCTTGAACATGCTTGCAACTCCCGTGAAGAAACCTGCATGATGGGGGCAGACCCCCTGACCCCCCGACCGTGTTGCTTCCGCAAGGGCGTTCCACACGGCAAGAAAAAACATGGTGCGTTCTTTCCCAACGGATTGCAAGGTGGCGTTGCATGACCGAACCCCTCCCCATCGAAAACGGCCATCGACCGCTGGAGCTGATCCTGAGTCCACCCCATGCGTGCGGGTATCTGACCGGGCCGGTGGCCAGCACCCTGTATGTGAACCCGGAATTCCCCATGGAGATGGAGCGCTACGATTTTCTGCTCGCCACCGGCTTCCGGCGCAGCGGCAATCTGGTCTACCGTCCCTGGTGCCGGGAGTGCGACGCCTGCGTGCCGGTGCGGGTCCGCGCACGGGAGTTCGTGACCACATCCTCGATGCGACGGGTGATCCGGCGCAATCGCGATCTGGTGGTGCAGTCGGGCCGACCGGTCTTCTCCGACGAACATTTCGCCCTCTATCGCCGCTACATCAACAGCCGGCACGGCGATGGTCCCATGGCCGATCCGGAACTCGAGGAATTCATGGAGTTTCTGCACTCCGACTGGTGCGCGGTCCGCTTCGCCGATTTCCGCGTGCAAAGACGGCTGGTGCTCACCGCGGTCTATGATGTGACCAACACCAGCCTTTCGGCGGTCTACACCTTTTTCGACCCCCAGGAGCATCCCCGCGGACTCGGCACCCTGGCGATCCTGTGGGAGGTGGAGCTGGCCCGGCAGTTGGGGCTCGACTGGGTTTATCTCGGCTACTGGATCGACGATTGTCCGAAAATGCGCTACAAGTCGCGCTATCAACCCCTGGAAGCCTATATCAACCGGCGCTGGATCCCCATGCCGGATGCGCGGGAGTGACCTCCATGCCCGCGCGTGCCTATGCCGCCTTTCTTGCCCAATGCGCGCGCGCCGGGCAGACCCGCCGGCTGGTGCCGATGCTGCCGGCATCCGGCGGGCGGATCGACAAGGCGGGACAACGGCTGATCAACTTCTCCTCCAACAACTACATGGGCCTGGCCGACCATCCGCTCCTCATCGAACGCGCCCGGGACTGGACCGCCCGTTGGGGCTGTTCGGCTTCGGCCTCGCGGCTGGTGTGCGGCAATCTGGAGCCCTTCGAACAGGTCGAGGCGCGTCTGGCGGCAGGGAAGGGGAGTGGCGCGGCCCTGGTCTTCAATGCCGGCTTCCAGGCCAATGCCACGCTGCTGGCCGCGCTCCTCGACCGGCAGGTGTTGGATGGCGAGCCCCTGGTTTTCTGCGATCGGCTCAACCATGCCAGTCTCCATCATGGCTGTCTGGCCGCCGGGGTCAGGCAGATCCGTTACCGTCACAACGATCTGAATCATCTGGAAGAACTGCTTGACAAACAGGCCCGGCATCCGGGTCCGCGGTTCATCGTCACCGAAAGCCTGTTCAGCATGGATGGGGATCGGGTGGATCTGCCCGGCCTGATCGCGTTGAAGAACCGTTTCGGGGCCTTTCTGTTTCTCGACGAGGCGCATGCCACCGGGGTGTTCGGTCCGGGCGGGTTCGGTCTGGCCGCCGCGCATCCGGGCGCGGTCGAACTGGTGATGGGGACCTTCAGCAAGGGGTTGGGAGGGTTCGGGGCCTATGTGGCCTGCTCTCCGGCGTTGCGGGATTATCTGGTGCAGCGCTGCGCGGGCTTGATCTATTCGACCGCCTTGCCGCCGGCGGTGCTCGGGGCCATGGACGCGGCGTTGGAGTTGCTGCCCACCCTGGATGAGACCCGGCAAGCGTTGCTCGAACGGGCAGCCTGGTTGCGGGGAGAGTTGCGGGGGTTGGGTCTGGATACCGGACGTTCCGCCAGTCAGATCATTCCGGTGATTCTCGGGGAGAGTGGGGTGGCGCTGGAGGCGAGTCGGCGGTTGGAGGTCGAGCATGGGATTCTGGCCATGGCGATTCGTCCGCCCACCGTGCCCAAAGGGACGGCGCGGTTGCGGGTGTCGTTGAGCGCGGCGCATGGGGCGGGGGATCTGATCCGGTTGCTTGATGGATTGCGCCACGCGGAACCACGGCATCCCCCGCTTTTGCAGAGCGCGCTAACGTCCAAGACAGAACCCCCGAGGCTTTCCCTCCGCACTTAAGCCGGGGACCTTGCGGTCCCCGGATCCCCGCAATGGTGGGTGGTCACCTCAACGCCGCACCGAACCGCTCCACCACCCGCGCAATGATCCGCTCCGCCACCCCCTTGCTCTCTGCATCGGTCAACGTGCGATCGTCCGCCTGCAACAACGTGCTCAACGTCAGACTCTTCCACCCCTCCGGCACGCCGGTACCGGTGTAGATCGCCACCACCCGCGCCTGCCGGATCAATCCCGCATCCACGGACATCACCTCGGCCACCACCGCACCCGCGGGGGTCCGCTCGGGCATCAGGAAGGTGAAATCACTCTGGATGCCGGGAAAACGACTCGTCACGATCTCCCTTGAGCCGCTCTTGACCTTGGCGGGCAACGCGCCCAGCTCCAGCTCCAACACGAACAACTCACGACGCAGATCCAACTCCCCCTGCTCGGCGGGGTGCAGCTGCCCCATCCAGCCGATCGCATCCCCATCCGCACCTTGAATCACCGCCTTGCGCAACGGATGCAGAAACGCCGGTCCACCCGCGACCAGATCCGGCGCCATGCCGGTCAGATCCTTCATCAGCACCTCCAGATCCCCCTTGAGATCATGGAAGTCCACCGCGCGCGCCGCGGCATGCGCCGAGGGTTCCTCCACCGGACCGCACAGCACGCAAGCCAACCGCTCGACCTCCTCGAGGATGCCATCCTCGGCGCGGGGCAGAAAGACCCGTCCCATCTCGAAGAGCCGCAACCGCATGTTGCCGCGATTCAGATTGCGCTGCGCGCTCTCGATCAATCCGGCGATGAGCGAGGTGCGCAACACCGATTGCTCCTCGGAGAGGGGATTGAGCAAACGCACCGGGGTGATGGCGCCATCGAAACGGGCCTGAATCTCCGGGCCGACAAAGGCGTAATCGATCGCCTCCTGATAGCCCAGTCCCACGAGAATCTCCCGCACCCGTTCGGTCAGCACCCGTTGCGGATCCGGCATCGGGGGCGAAGCCGGCACGCGGGGCAGGGCGGCAGGAACCCGGTCATAGCCGTACAGACGCACGATCTCCTCGACCAGATCCTCCTCGCGCTTGAGGTCATGGCGCCAGCTCGGCGGAATCACCATGAAACGGGGCTCATCCCCGGAGATCGGCATCACCTGACATCCCAAAGCGTCGAGCATGCCGTTCATGGTTTCGGCGGCGAGGTCGATGCCCCCCAGCCGGTTGACCCGCTCGGGCCGGTAGAAGATCTCGGCGGGGGCATGCCAGGTGCCGCCGTCGAGCAACGTCACCGGGCCGGCCTGACCACCGGCCAGATCGAGGATCATCCGCGTGGCCCGCTCCATGACGTGCGGAATCGCTTCCGGATCGGTGCCGCGCTCGAAACGGTGCCGCGATTCGGAGACCAGCTCCAGCCGCCGCCCGGTGCGCGCCGTGGCGATCGGATCGAAATAGGCCACCTCCAGAAAGATGTCCGTGGTCGCCTCGGTGACCCCGCTCTCCGCGCCGCCCATGATGCCGGCCAGAGCCAACACCCGCTCCTGATCCGCGATCACCGTCATGGCCGGAGTCAGGTTCCGTTCCATGCCGTCCAGGGTGCGCAGGATCTCCCCTTCGGCGGCGCGACGCACCACCACCGGCCCTTGAAGTTTTTCCAGATCAAAGGCGTGCAAGGGTTGGTTCAGGTCGAGCAACAGATAATTGGTCACATCCACCACGTTGTTGATGGCACGCAACCCCACGGCCTCGAGCCGATTCTTCAACCATGCCGGACTCGGACCCACCTTTACCCCGCGAATCACCCGACCCGCGTAACGGGGACAGCCGATCGGATCCTCCAGCCGCACCTCGGCGATCGCCTCCGGGGCCTCGATTTCCACCTTCGGGAGTTCCAGGGGGTTCAGGCTTTTGCCGGTGAGCGCCGCCACCTCCCGCGCCACGCCACGCACCCCCAGGCAATCGCCGCGATTCGGGGTGATCCCCAGTTCCAGCACCACGTCGTCGCGACCCAGCGCCTGGGCGATCGGCTGACCATCCGGGGTGGCCGGATCCAGGATCAACACCCCCTCGGACTCCGTGGCCAGTCCCAGCTCCTTGAGCGAGCAGAGCATCCCCTGGGAGGTGACCCCGCGGATCTGTCCGAGCTGGATGGCCATGCCGTTGGGAAGATTGGCTCCGACCCGCGCCACCGCCACCTTGTCGCCGGGACGGTGGTTCCTGGCCCCGCAGACGATCTGCAAACAGCTCTCGCCGATGCGCACCTGACACAACGTCAGCCGGTCGGCGTTCGGATGGGGATCCACGGTCTCCAGCCGTCCCACCTGCACCATCTCCAAACCCTGATCCAGCCGGTACAGGGCATCGAGTTCCAGACCCGCCATGGTAAGCCGGGCGCCGAGGGTGGTGGCGTCAAGATCGAAGTCAATATGGTCGCGCAGCCAAGCAAGGGTGATTTTCATGAGTTGAGAATCCAATCCGTATTTCAGGGTTTATTCAGGCGTGGGGTTGGCAAGACGGGTCGAGAGTTCCAGAAGATCAGGGTGGTTTCTCCAGTCGATCTCCGCAATGCCCCAATCAAAAAAGAGTTCCATCGGCGGAAGCCTGGCATGGTGTAAGCGGACCATCATCTTGGCAAGATCCTTCCCGCTGAAATAGATGGTGTAGAGTCGTTCCTCCCAGAACCGTTTGGTTTGAAACCGCTCCAGAAACGTGCTGTACCCTTCCGAGAAGGATCGGGGATTGATGATCTGGTTCTTTTTTTTGAAATCACCAATCAGACCCGTTGCCCGTGCCAGACAGGTTGTTGAATCGAGTTTATCGGGTAGATCGTTGCTTCTTTTGATCCAAGTGTTGCCAAACGAATTCCAACCATCATCGGGTTTCAGCCCAGCCAAGGCCCAACGCGTGGCTTGATACCAAACAAGCTCACGAGCTGCCTCCATGATCCATTGCTCCAACCGCTCGATACCCGGAGAGGAACCTAATTTCCAGGAATATTGACCATGCTTCTCGGTCCAGAACCGGTCAAGAAGAACACCCTCCAACAGATAGTTTTCGATGCAGGTCCGATGCGACATGACCATCTTGCCATCCGGGTGACGACCGGACAGCAAGACGGGTTCTTTCTCCGGGTAATGGTCAAAGTCTCGATCCCGATAAAACAGATACGACTGAGCTTTATGATTGGTCAAGAACCCTTCAGCGAATCCAGATAGATTGCCTTTTCCCCCTCCGGGTTGCACGGCTACCGATGGGGAGGGGAACAGACGCCGCAACAGCCGTTGATCCAGACTCTCCGGTTTGCCTTCACAAAACACGACCCATGGGACATCCAGCATGTTCATCCGTCGGTAATCCGCATGATGGCATGGTCGGGTACCACGTCACCAATGGCTTGCGAATGGGAGGTGATGATGAACTGATTGTTCTTGCCCATTTTCTGCAGTGCCGTCAGCAGCGTCTGTTGCAGGGGTGGATGGAGATGCAGCTCGATTTCGTCGATCAGGATGACCGAATTGTGGATGTTCAAACGGACCAGATCGATCAGGATGGGCAGGATCACCCGTTCACCCGCGGACAGCTCCCCGAGTTCATACTGGTGGCGTCCATCGGAGAAAAAGAACCATGGTGCCTTGAACAGATCCCTGTCACCCTCCCGAGGTACGCTGCCAACCAGTCGATGGCCTGGAAAAACGGTCTCCCAGGCAAGCTGAATATCCTTGAACAGATCCTTTTGCCCTGGTTGAAGAATTTGAGCACCATATTGGATGCGTGCATGGAAACTGAAGATACGATCCAGATAGATTCGAAGGTATTCATCGTTGAAGCTGACCAAATTGCCCGATTCTTCTTCAATCGGCGTTAGGGTATTGGCCAACCGTTGCTCGTGATACCAGAATACCGAACCGATCTCCTGGAAGATTTCATGTCCTTCGGGCAGAAGTTTTAATACCTGCGAGGCATACCTGCGCCCAAAGAATTGATTCCTCTGTTTGGCAGACGGGGCAGACAGATTGGTACCATCCAATGTAAGAACGATCTCTCGTTTGGAGTCCGGTGCAATCTTGAGATTCTTACTTGAGGGCAAAGTCTTGTAACAGCGTTGAATCGTTTCGATCTCCGCAGCACCAAAGGCCACGCGCAATTTGATTTGAGTAGGCAATTTCCAGGTATTGGTTGCCAAAGAACAATCAAAGCCAGGCCAGTCCAATTTCTCCGCGGAGGTCAATCTTCCCGTGGCCATGCCAAGCACCAGGGCAATGGCCTGGAGCACGGTGGATTTACCCTTGCCATTGTTGCCAGCCAACACCACCAGATCTTTCGGAATTCCCAGAACCGGATCCGTGAAATCCATGCTGAAGTTCTCGAACTTCTTGAAATGTTGGATTTCGAGCTGGAGTACCTTCATGGCCGCCTCGATGGGTCACGCATGCCGCGTCAGGAAGCGGGTATCGTTGTCGAACAGGGCACGGATGTCGTTGATGCCGTATTTGAGCATGGCGAGCCGTTCCACGCCCATGCCGAAGGCGAACCCGGAGTAGCGTTCCCGGTCGATGCCGACGTTGGTGAGCACGTTGGGGTGGATCAGGCCGCAGCCGAGCACCTCGAGCCAGCCGGTGCGCTTGCAGACCCGGCATCCCTGGCCTTCGCAGAACAGGCACCCCATGTCCACTTCCGCCGACGGTTCGGTGAACGGGAAGAACGACGGACGAAACCGCACCGGCAACTCCCGTTCGAAAAACCGCACCAGAAAGGTCGCCAGCAACCCTTTGAGCTGTCCGAAGTGGACCCCTTCGTCCACCATGAACCCTTCGACCTGATGGAACATCGGTGTATGGGTGAGATCCGAGTCGCAGCGGAACACCTTGCCCGGCGCGATGGCGCGCAACGGGGGTTGTTTCCCCTCCATGACGCGGATCTGCACCGGCGAGGTGTGGGTGCGCAGCAGCCGTTTGCGACCGTCCAGGGCGGGCGGCAGGTAGAAGGTGTCGTGCATCTCCCGCGCCGGGTGGTCCGGCGGGATGTTCAGCGCCTCGAAGTTGTGCCAGTCCGACTCCACCTCCGGACCCGACGCCGGTGGAAAGCCCATGGCCGTGAAGATGGCGATGATCTCGTTCTGGGCCCGGGTCACCGGGTGGATCGTACCGTGTGGGCGCGGGCGGCCCGGCAGGGTGACATCCACCCACTCCCGTTCCAGCTTTTGGTTCAACTCCACCTGCTTGAGCGCATCCGAGCGTTCCGCGAGCCGGTTGGCGAAGCTCTCCTTGAAGGCGTTGGCCGAAGCGCCGAACGCGGCGCGCTGGCTTTCGTCCATTTGTCCGAGGCCGCGCAGGATCTGGGTCAGATCTCCTTTCTTGCCCAGCGTCTGGACGCGGATCGCCTCCAGTTCGGCGGGGGTGGCGGCGGCATCGAGGGCGGCGAGGGCGGACTCTTTGAGTTTGGCCAGATCATCTTCGAGCATGGTGGGTTCCCGACTGAAAAAATAAGGTGGGGCGACTGGCGGGTGCTTGGTCGTGGATCGCGTCATCACCGGGGTCCGGGGTGGTTCGGTAGACCCTTGGACGCATCATTTCCGACGGCATAAAAGACAAAAGGGTTCCAAGGATTGGAACCCTCTCATCCCTCTTGCCTTTTGAGACGATCAGGCCGCCGCCAGAGCAACCTTGGCCTGCTCGGCGACTCGCGCGAAATCTTCCGGCGCATGCACGGCCATGTCGGCCAACACCTTGCGATCCAGCTCGATGCCACTCTTGGTCAGACCGGAGATCAACCGGCTGTAGGAGAGACCGCTCAAGCGGGCCGCGGCGTTGATGCGCACGATCCACAGCTTGCGGAAATCCCGCTTGCGGGCGCGACGATCGCGATACGCGTATTGCAGGCCATGCTCGACCTTTTGCAGGGCGATGCGGTAGCAGCTGCTGTTGCGGCCTTGATACCCCTTGGCCAGATCCAGAACTTTCTTGTGACGTGCGTGGGCACACACACCCCGTTTAACGCGCGGCATGGGTGAGTACTCCTTGAAAAAAGATCTTATAAATAAGGCATCATCTGCCGGACCGCTGGCGCATCCGCCGCAGCCATCAGACAGGTGCCACACATGTTGCGTTTGTTCTTGGGCGCCTTCTTGGTGAGAATGTGGCGCTTGAACGCATGGTTGCGTTTGAGCTTACCGGTGCCGGTGGCGGAAAACCGCTTGGCCGCGCCCCGGTGGGTTTTGATCTTGGGCATTGCCGATCCTTCGGTTGGGGGTTGATGTCATCCGCAATCGCGCGTTCACGTCAACTGCGAATCAGGGTACTTTCTTCGTTTTGGAGGGCGCCACCACCATGGTGATCTGCCGACCCATCAGCTTGGGCACCTGCTCCACCTTGGCCAGATCCGCGACCGCCTCCTCGACCCGTTTCAACAGGGCGAGTCCGAGATCCTGGTGGGCCATCTCACGTCCGCGAAAACGCAAGGTGCATTTTACCTTGTCGCCGTCCTCCAGGAATTTTCGCATGCTTCTGAGCTTGACGTCAAAGTCGTGCGTATCGGTTCCGGGACGGAACTTGACCTCCTTGATCTCGATGCGCACCTGCTTTTTCCTGGCCAGCCGTTCGCGTACCGATTTCTGGTACTTGAACTTGGCGTAGTCCATGATCTTGCAGACCGGGGGACGGGCATCCGCGGCCACCTCGACGAGATCCTGACCCGCCTCCGTGGCGCGTCGCATCGCTTCGTAGGTGGTGACCACGCCCACCTGTTCACCTTTTTCGTCGATCAGCCGCACTTCCGGCACGCGGATCTGTTCATTGATGCGCGTGTTGTCGGTCTGAACCTGGGGAGCGGGGCGTTCCCGGTTGTCCCGGTTGCCGGAGGGGCCGCCGCTGTTGTGGGGTATGGAAGGCTTGATGATGATCGACTCTCCCTTGTGGTGAATGTTTCACGAATGGCTTGCGTGGGTACGCCCCTAAGCGTCTACCACGGATGGGTTTTTTCCCATCATGCACGTCATGTCCGCTGTTTGCTTTCGACCAGCAGGCGTTGGATCATCTCGTCGAGCGGGATCAGACCCAGCTCCTTGCCATGTCGGTCACGGGGACTCACCGCCCCCTCGGCGCGTTCGCGTTCGCCGACGATCAGCAGCCATGGGATTTTCTGCATGGCGTGCTCGCGGATTTTATAGCCAATTTTCTGATTGCGCAAATCTGTTTGCACGCGCAGACCCGCAGCGCGCAATTTTTGTTCCACTTCCACGGCCCAATCGTTGTAGGCTTCGGTGATCGTCAGCACCACGGCTTGCACCGGCGCGAGCCACACGGGAAAATGGCCGGCGTGGTGTTCGATGAGGATGCCGAAGAACCGTTCCAGCGATCCCATCAAGGCGCGATGGATCATGATGGGTCGATGTCTGGCTCCATCCTCGCCAATATAGCCGATATCGAACCGTTCTGGAAGGTTGAAGTCCAGTTGAATCGTCGAACATTGCCATTTTCTTCCGATGGCGTCGGTGATCTTGACATCGATCTTCGGTCCGTAGAAGGCCCCGCCCCCCACATCCTCGCAATAATCCAGGCCGTGATGCAGGATCGCCCCGCGCAACGCGGCGGTGGCCTTCTCCCAGATCGCGTCCGAACCCACCGCTTTTTCCGGGCGCGTGGAGAGGTTGATTTCGAACTTCTCGAATCCGAACGTCCGCAGGGTCTGCAAGGTCAGGTCCAGAATCGCGCTGATCTCCGCTTCGATCTGGGATTCGCGGCAGAAGATGTGCGCGTCGTCCTGGGTGAAGCCGCGCACCCGGAACAGACCATGCAAAACCCCAGACATCTCATAACGATACACCGTTCCCAACTCTGCCCAGCGCATCGGCAGATCCCGATGGGAGCGGATCTGGGAGCGGTACACCAGAATATGGAACGGGCAGTTCATGGGGCGGATCTGGTATTTCTGTTCATCCACCGTCATCGGATTGAACATCGAGTCGTGGTAGAAGTCCAGATGGCCCGAGGTGCGCCAAAGATCCAGGTTGGCCATGTGCGGGGTGAACAGAAACTCGTAGCCTGCCGCGCGATGGGCCTCTTTCCATTGATCCTCGATGATCTGCCGAACCCGCGCGCCCATCGGATGCCACAGCACCAGGCCACCGCCGGCGTCATCCTGGATCGAGAACAGATCCAGCTCCTTGCCGATGCGGCGATGATCCCGTTTGGCCGCCTCCTCGAGCAGGGTGAGGTGGGCTTCCAGGGCTTTCTTGTCCGCGAAGGCGGTGCCGTAGATCCGTTGCAGCATCTTGTTCTTCGAGTCGCCGCGCCAGTAGGCCCCGGCCAAGCGGGTCAGCTTGAATACCTTGAGCCGTCCGGTGGAGGGGACATGCGGACCGCGGCACAGGTCCATGAACGCTCCCTGGCGATAGAGCGAGATGGCCTGATCCTCGGGAATCGCGGCGATGATCTCCGCCTTGTACCGCTCCCCCTGATCCAAAAACCAGTCGATCGCCTCCTGGCGACCCATGAGTTGTCGTTTGACCGGCAGATCCCGTTTGACGATCTCCTCCATGCGTGCTTCGATCGCGGTCAGATCTTCCGGCGTAAAGGGGCGTTCGTAGTCGAAATCGTAATAAAATCCGTCCGCCACCGCCGGACCGATGGTCACCTGGGCGCCAGGAAACAGCTCCTTGACCGCCTGGGCCATCAGATGGCTGGTGGAGTGGCGCAGGATGTCGAGTCCATCGGGGGTCGAAGGGGTGATGATGGCGATGGTGGCATCCTGATCGACCACGGTATCCAGATCGACCAGACGGCCATCCACGCGACCGGCGATGGCCGCGCGGGCCAGACCGGCGCCGATCGTCGCCGCGATCGTGGCCACGCTCGCGGGCGTGGCGCTCTCCTGGAACGATCCATCGGGAAGGGTATAACGCGGCATGGGAATCACTCTCCTGAGGCTTGCGCAGCCTTTTGTATGCGTTGGCAAAGATCATCGACTAAAGGCGAGATGATCTCGTGGGAATCCCCCTCGGCCATGACACGGATTTTCGGTTCCGTGCCCGAGGGGCGTACCAGCAGGCGTCCTTGGCCTTGCAGGGTTGCATGGGCAGCCTCGATGGCCGTTTGGACCGTGGGATCGGCCAAGGGATTGGAACCGCGGGGGATGGTGACGTTCTTGAGAATCTGCGGCACGGTATGCAACTGCGCGGCCAGCTCCGAGAGCGGGCGTTGTTGGGTCACCATCCGTTCCAGGATCTTCAAGGCGCTCACGATGCCATCGCCCGTGGTGTTGTAATCCAGAAAAATCATGTGTCCCGACTGTTCGCCACCCAGGTTGCACCCTTCGGCGAGCATGGTTTCCAGCACGTAGCGATCCCCGACGCTGGCGCGCAGCAGTTTGAGATCCAGGGAGTGGAGAAACCGTTCCAATCCCAGGTTCGACATCACCGTGCCGACCACCGCGTCCCCTTTCAGGGTCTTGTTTTCCTTCATCATGATGGCGCTCAAGGCCATCATCTGGTCGCCGTCCAGCAGGCGGCCCCGGTCGTCGCACACCAACAGCCGGTCGGCATCGCCATCCAGGGCCAGGCCGATATCCGCCCCGGTTTCGCGCACCTTGTCGCGCATCAATTCCGGGTAGAGGGAGCCGCAGTTTTGATTGATGTTCAGGCCATCCGGTTTCACGCCCAGCGGGATCACATCCTCGGCGCCCAGTTCCCACAGCACTTCCGGCGCCACCCGATAGGCGGCGCCGTTGGCGCAGTCCACCACCACCTTCAATCCCGTGAGTCGCAGGTCGCGGGGAAAGGTGTTCTTGCAAAATTCGATGTAGCGTCCCCGTGCATCCTCGATCCGTTGGGCGCGTCCGATGTGGGACGGGTGGGGCAGGTCGCGGATCACCGGATCTTGGAAAAACTGTTCCTCGATGGCCCGTTCCACCTCATCCGGGAGTTTCATGCCGTTCGGGCCGAAGAACTTGATTCCGTTGTCGTGATACGGGTTATGGGAGGCCGAGATCACGACGCCGATTTCGGCGCGAAACGCGCGGGTGAGGTACGCGACCGCGGGGGTGGGGATGGTGCCCACCTGGACGCAGTGCATGCCCACCGAGTTGAAGCCCGCGCGCAGGGCCGATTCGAACAGGTAGCCGGACAGGCGGGTATCCTTGCCGATCACCACGACGCCGCCGCGGTGATCCGGGCGGCGCAGCACCTGGCCCGCGGCCTGGCCGAGTCGCAGGGCGGTTTCGGCGGTCATGGGGTGGACGTTGGCCAGACCGCGCACGCCGTCGGTGCCGAAGAGGCGGGGAGGAGAGGAGTTCATGAATGCCGATCCTGGTAAGATCCGTCGATCCAAACTGTTGAAAAAAAGAGGAGATCTGGGGGCTTCCTCCCCCAGGATTTTGCCTTTATCTTAAGGCAAAATCCTGGAGGCTCTGCCTCCAAACCTCCGCCGGGGGCCTTCGGCCCCCCGTCCTCCGCAACAGTTGGAGCCAGTCTTCAGCGCCTTATCCCTGCCGCGACCCGCATGGCCATCTTCGCCCCCGCCACATCATGCACCCGCAAAATCGCCGCATCCGCCAACAAACTCAACAGATGCCCAATCCCATCCCGCGCCATGGGTCCCTCGATCCCACTCAACTCCCCCAATATCCGCTTGCGGGAAAACCCCAACATCAACGGCACACCCAACCCGCGAAACACCCGCCGCCGCCGCAACAAGGCCAGATTGTGCTCCCGACTCTTGCCAAATCCAATGCCCGGATCACACGCCAACAGCCGGATTCCACACCTCTCCGCCCAAACCTGACGCCGCGCGAGAAAATCAAAGACCTCCACCACCACGTCATCATAACGCGGATCGCTCTGCATCACCTCCGGACGATCCGCCATGTGCATCAACAACACCGGCACATCCGCACCCGCCAACCAACCGGCATCCTCTTCATCATCCAAACCCGGTCCACGCAACGCGGTGACATCGTTGATCATCGCCGCGCCCGCCCGCAACGCTGCCCGCATCACCTCGGGCTTGGAGCTGTCCACGGCCACGGGAATGGAAACCGCGCGCGCCAAACCAGCCACCACCGGCACCACCCGCTCCAGCTCCGCATCCAGCGACACCGGCAACGATCCGGGTCGGGTCGATTCCCCACCCACATCCAACAGGTCCGCTCCGGCCTCGGCCATGGCCACCCCATGCGCGATGGCCGCCTCGACACGACCGGCCAACCCGTCCCCGGAAAACGAATCAGGCGTGACGTTGACGATCCCCATGACACGCGGCCCGGTCAGATCCACACGCCAACCCGGCGATCCACCCCAATGCCACACCGGATCCGCCTGCCGATGCCGCGCCAGGGCGACCTCGATGGCCGTGGCTTCCGCCTCCAACCCCACCGCGCGCAAGACCTCCGTCAGACCCCGCAATCCGGCGCCATTCAAGCGCCCCTCGGCCAGACGCCAAAGGCCAGCTTCCCGAATACGCATCCCCTCGGGCAACAGCCGGTCCCACCCCTCGCGCCATCCGGCCAGCGTCACCAACCAGACCGTGATCGGATCATCGAGCAGCTCCCCCAAGGGAACCGGATCCCCATGCCGCCCCGCGAACCAGGATCCGTCACTCAACATCGGCTCCAGCAACACCCGCATCGGCGCTGCCAACGGCCTCATCCCATCCGTCACACGCGCCTCAGCCACGGTTGGAAGAGGGCGGACCCGGGTCGGACGGCTCGTTCCCGCGCCCGGCAACCGGGAGCGGGGCCTCGACCGTCACGGGCGAACCATCCGGGGTTGGCCGCGCCGCGCTTTCAGAGGTAACCGCCGTCTCCGCGGAAACCACACCCGCGTCTGCCGGCTGCCCAGCCGCCTCACCAGACGCACCCGCCATACCCGCGTCAACCACCGGGCGCGCATCCGCCTCGCCTGCCTCGGTCACGGTCGCACCATTCGGTTTGGTCAGCGAAACCCGATCCACCTCGGCCAGGGCAGGGGCGCTGTCGTCCTCCCGTTCGGACTTGGCCAGATTCGGTCGCACGGCGCGCGCCGGACGAACCGGTCTTGCCTCCTCCTCTTCGTCCTCCTCCTCCTCGTCCACCTCGTCCACCTCCGGCTCTTTGGCCAGACGTACCTTGCCGCGCGGGGCGGAACCACTCTCCGGACCCTCGGCATCGGCCATGGCAGCGGACTTGCCCTTGTTCTTGCGCTTCTTTTTCGGCGGCGGCGGCAGGGGTTTCAACGCCTCCTCGGCGGACATGCCGGCCATCAGATTGGCCACCTCGTCCGCATCCAGGGTCTCCCGCTCCAGCAGGGCCTGGGACATGATGTGCAGAATCTCCATCTTCTCGATGAGAATCTGCTTGGCGCGTTGATAGTTGCGATCGATCAGACCGCGCACCTCCGTGTCGATGGTCAGCGCCGTGGCCTCGGAGATCAATTTGTGCTGGGTGATCTCGCGACCCAGGAAGATCTCCTCCTCCTTGGCACCGTAAGTCATCGGACCGAGCTTGTCGCTCATCCCCCATTCGCAGACCATGCTGCGCGCCATGTCCGTGGCGCGCTTGATGTCGTTGCCCGCGCCGGTGGTCAATTGGTTGAGCACCAGTTCCTCGGCCAGACGTCCGCCCATCAACACCGAAATGTTGTTTTCCAACTGCTGCCGCGAGTAGGTGTGCCGGTCCTCGGTGGGAAGCTGCATGGTGAGTCCCAGCGCCCGACCGCGCGGGATGATCGTCACCTTGTGAACCGGATCCGTGCCCGGTATCGAGGCCGCGACGATGGCGTGTCCGGCTTCGTGATAGGCGGTGGTGCGCCGCTCGTGCTCCGGGATGATGGCCGACTTGCGCGGCTTGCCCATCATCACCTTGTCCTTGGCCGCCTCGAAATCCTCCATGTCCACGAGTTTCTTGTCGGCCTGGGCCGCGCCCAACGCCGCCTCGTTGACCAGGTTGGCCAGATCCGCGCCGGAAAAACCGGGCGTGCCGCGCGCCAGAACCTCGACATCCACCGACTCGTCTATCGGCACCTTGGCCATGTGCACGCTCAGAATCTGCGTGCGACCGCGAATATCCGGATTGGGCACGGTCACCTGACGGTCGAAGCGTCCCGGACGCAGCAGCGCCGGATCGAGCACGTCGGGTCGGTTGGTGGCCGCCACCAGAATCACCCCCTCGGCGGATTCGAAGCCATCCATCTCCACCAAAAGTTGGTTCAAGGTCTGTTCGCGTTCGTCGTGGCCACCGCCGAGTCCGGCGCCGCGATGCCGACCCACGGCATCGATCTCGTCGATGAAGATGATGCATGGGGCATTCTTCTTGCCCTGCTCGAACATGTCGCGCACCCGCGCCGCGCCCACGCCCACGAACATCTCCACGAAGTCCGATCCCGACAGGTTGAAGAACGGCACGTTCGCCTCGCCGGCGATCGCCCGCGCCAAAAGCGTCTTGCCCGTGCCCGGCGGACCGATCAACAGCACACCCTTGGGGATCTTGCCGCCCAGGCGCTGGAACTTCTGCGGATTGCGCAGAAATTCGATGATCTCCTGCAACTCCTCCTTGGCCTCGTCGATCCCGGCTACGTCCGCGAAAGTCACCTTGCCCAGGGTCTCGGAGAGCATCTTTGCCTTGGAGCGTCCGAACGACATGGCGCCGCGTCCGCCTCCGCCCTGCATCTGGCGCATGAAGAACACCCAGACCCCGATCAGCAACAGCATCGGGAACCAGGAGATCAGGATCGTCACCAGCAGTGGCGTCTCCTCGGGCGGACGCGCGGTGATGTTCACCTTCTTCTCGCGCAGCATGCGCATCAGGTCCGGATCGTTCGGGGTATAGGTCGTAAAGGCCACGCCATCCGAGAAAACCCCGGAGATGCGTCGATCCTGCACCACCACGTCGGTGATCTTGCCCTGGTCGAGCTGAAAGAGAAAATCGGAAAACGGGATGCTCTGATCCCGCGGGGTCGGCTGATTGAACAGGTTGAACAGCATGATCAAAAGCAGGCCGATCACCAACCACAACGACAAATTCTTATAAAATCCGTTCAAGCAGACTTCTCCTGGATCGGATGATGTTACCGTGGAACGCCCGCAAGAGAGATCCACGGCGGGGTGAGGGGGGGTTCCCCATCTTGCAAGTCAACAAGGATTGGAAAGATTCAGATCGGGAGCAGGGCATCCGGATGGGTGAACCGTCCGCTCTCATGATAAGGATCCCACACCGAAAATTCAACCATCTCCCACATCTCTTTTTCTCCCGCGCCTTGGGAACTTTTTCGCGGGGCCTCCACGAAACGTTGCCAGTAGATCCGGGAATCCGACCTTTTGATGCGCAGGCCATCCACATGCATGTGCCATCCGCGACCCTTGCCATGGGTCAGACGGGTCAATTGCGCCATGGCGCGGGCGCCGGGCGGGTGTGCGCATCCGGTCAACGCGGCATGACAGCGGGTGAGCACACGGTGGGCCATGGCCTCGGGAAGCGTGGCAAATGCACGGCAATCCAAGGAGATGACCCCTGCCGCCTGGTTCCACCGGGCATCGAGTCGGGGCCAGTAATCCGCCAGCGCCCATTCGAGCGCCGTGTCGGCCTGGGCCAGTCGTTCCGCGCTCTCGGCCAGTCGAAGGGCGAGATCGTGATTCGGCAGTGCCTCGTTCAGAAGCGGTATCAGCCGATGGCGCAGCCAGTTGCGGCGGTACTGTTCTTTCGTGTTCGAGGGATCCTCGCGCCATGCCACTCCGTGTTGCGTCAGCCAGTCGCGCAGCTCCGCGCGTCCCATCCCCAGCAACGGGCGCAGCAGACGGATGCCGTTTCCGAGCGATCGTTCGGCTCGAATCCCCGCCAGACCCGTCACCCCGCCGCCTCGCAACAGGCGTTCCAGGAAGGTCTCGGCCTGGTCATCCCGATGATGGCCGGTCAGAATCGCTTCGGCTTCGAAGGATCGGGCACACTCCAGGAGAAACCCCAGTCGGGCATTCCGGGCCCGTTCCTGGAGATTGCCACCCGATGGTGGGGATTTCCACCTCCCGATCCGACAGGCCAGCCCCAGCTTTTCCGCCTGTTCGCCCACGAAATTGGCATCCAGGTGGGAATCGTCACGCAAGGCGTGGTCGAAGTGAACCACCAGCAACCGCGTCCTGTCGAGGGCCGTGCCGGCAAGCAGCAGATGCAGCAGGGCCAGGGAGTCGGCGCCTCCCGATACCGCGATCACCACCCGTGCCGTCGCGGCAAGCAGCGGTCGGAGCGTGTCGTGAAAACGGGTCGAAAGCGGATCGCGAATCGGGTGGTTCATGGTGGGTTCATGGGGCGAAAGAACCAGGAGTTCAAGACGCCACGGGGGGTGAGGGGTGTCTCCTCCCATCATGCAGGTTTACGAAAATGGGCGTAAGCGCGCGGTCTCCGTGCCCCCCTCGTTGCCCGCCGGGCATACGTGAAGAACGCGAACCGCTCGCGTCAGCCAAAGCCGCCTCCGGCAGCCAGTTCTCATGCAAGGCAAAGGTGCGTCGTTTTGCCAAAATCGCAAAACGACACACCTTCCAAGGCGGCGCGCAAGCGTTTTTTCGCAAAAGACGCGAAAAAACGCTTTTTTTGTAGAGCGCGCTCAAGTCAAATTCTCATGCAAGGCAAAGGTGCGTCGTTTTGCCAAAATCGCAAAACGACACACCT
>NZ_JBZVFG010000029.1:0-22243 GCF_058402785.1 Candidatus Magnetaquiglobus sp. | reverse complement strand
TTTTTCGCAAAAGACGCGAAAAAACGCTTTTTTTGTAGAGCGCGCTCAAGTCAAAGGCATGCAAATAAAAGCCAGAATCACAGCAATCAGGTTCAGAATCGAAAAAAAGCCAGAATCACAAGCAATCAGGTTTAGAATCGAACAAAGGCCAGAATCACAGAAAACAGGTTCAGAATCGAAACAGATCAAGTCCAGAGTCGAAAAAAATCTGGTCTGGAGTCGAAAGTCATACAGTCAAAAGAATCAAAGGAAAAGTCGCGGGGCGCTGCCCCGCCCCCGCCGGGGACCTTCGGCCCCCCGTCCCCCGCAACAGTGGGAACACGATCCCACCACGCCCTAACTCTTGACATACCCAATCGGATCACGCGCCCCGGCAGTCTCGAAACCCGCCAACCGCAACCGACAGGCATCACACCGCCCACACGCCAACCCCTCCACGGTCGGATCGTAACAGGAACGGGTCAACGCGAAATCCACCCCCAACTCCAAACCCTTTCGCACGATCTCTGCCTTGGACAGATGCAACAACGGCGCACGAATGACAAACGACTGCCGGGTGACCCCCTCGCGGGTGGCCAGATTGGCCAGACGCTCAAAGGCCTCGACAAATACCGGACGACAATCGGGATAACCGGAATAATCAATGGCGTTGACGCCAATAAAAATCTCATGGGCCTGCAACGTCTCGGCCCAACCCAAAGCCAGGGAAAGGAAAATGGTGTTGCGGGCAGGCACATAAGTGGCGGGAATTCCCTCGCCGGACCCACCCTTGGCGGGCGTGAGCGCCGGATCGGTCAGAGCGGAACCGCCAATGCGATCCAAAGGCAGGTCGAGCACCAGCCAACGGGCTACCGGCAGCCGTGCGACGATCGCCTCGGCAGCGGCCAGCTCCTGCTGGTGGCGCTGTCCGTAACGAAAGGAGATCGGATAAAGCTCCCGCCCCAACGCATGGGCCGCATGCAGACACACGGCGGAATCCATCCCGCCGGATAGCAGAACAACAGCCCGCTCGACCAAGGTCAACGTCCCAGTTTCTGCTTGATCTGCGCCAGTCGCGGCTTGGCCAGGGAGGCGGACGGGGAGGTGGGGAAGTCCTTGACCAGCCGTTGCAGACTGGTGTTGGCGTTCTCCAGGTCGTTCAGCTCGTAGAACGAGAAGCCGATCTTGAGCAGACTGTCCGGCACCTTCGCGCTGTTCGGCCAACGCAACAGAACCTGGTTGAAGGCCATCAACGCCTCCGGAAACTGCCGCTGCACATAATGCAGCTCGCCGAGCCAGTACTGGGCGTTATCCGCCGTGCCATCCTTCGGATGGTTCTTCAAGAAGTTCTGGAAGCCGGTCTTGGCCGCGTCGTACTGCTTTTCCTTGAGCAACTGGAAAGCGGCTTCGTAGGCCTCCTTGGGATTGGAGGAGTTGGTGGCCTGGGTGGTGGCCGCCGATGGGGGCTTGGCGGGAGCCGCCGGAGCCGCCGCCGGAGCCGTGGGCGCGGGCTTGGCCGGAGCCGCCGCCGCAGGAGCCGGAGCCGCCGGAACGGGTGCCGCCGCCGCCGCGCTCGCGGATGGGGGGACCACGACCGGAGTCGGAGCCGCGGCCTGGGTCGCCGCCGGTTCCGTAACCGCCGGGGGTTGCACGCTGGCCGCCGCCTGGGCCTTGGCCTCGGCGTGCGAGACCTGCTCGATCCGCTCGTTGAGCTTTTTGCCGTCGTGACGCAGCTCCTCGACCGAACCTTGCAGCTGCCCGATCTGCTTCTCCAGAAGTGCCAGGCGATTGTTCAGATCGGCCAGGGCGTTGCGCTGATTCTGCTCCGACTGGTCCAGACGCGCGGCGACATCGCTGGCGCGCACCGGTTTGGGTGGCGGTTCGCCATCCGCCTCGGGCGGCGCGCCAAGACCGCCACAGCCGGCGATCAGGGAGAAGGTTCCACAAAGAATCATCAGGCGCGCGCGCCGGGCGAGGGCGCGACGAGATTCGGTCACCGCGATACGCATGGTCGTCCACACATCCGGTCGGTTGATGGCGTGATGGGGGGAAGTGTTTTACCTCTCACCCCCCAGGACGTGGAACACCCACAAGGCGTGCCACGCTGAAAAACGTGAGGGGAAGTTTACCTCTCACCCCCCAGGACGTGGAACACCCACAAGGCGTGCCACGCTGAAAAACGTGATTCGCTGCGAAGTCTGGATGGCGGCGGATCGTCCCATCCCGACGCCACCCCTTGGAACACCCTCACGGAGGTTCCAAGGGGGAGGCGATGAGAGCAACCTGACTGGATCAGGGGACCAGATCGGCGCGGCGATTCTTGCTCCAGGCCGCTTCGTTGTGTCCGTTCACCAGGGGACGCTCCTTGCCGTAGCTGACGGTCTTGATGCGGGAGGCATCCACGCCTTGGGAGATCAGATACTGCTTGGCGGCATCGGCGCGCTTTTGACCCAGGGCGAGGTTGTACTCGCGGGTGCCGCGCTCGTCGCAGTGACCCTCGACGGTGACGTTGCGCTTGCCGAGCCAACGGGCATTCTGGGCCAGGATATCGGCGGCAGACGAGTCGATGATCGAGGAGTTCAGGTCGAAATAGACCCGATGCTCGGGCTCGCCGCCCGCACCGCCGCGACCGGAGGGATCGTTCGGGCCGCCACGGCCATCGAGGTAGGCCGAGGAGCCGTCATGACGGCCCAGGGCGCGACCATCGTCGCCCGCCTTGCCGCCCGCGCCGTCGCCGCCTTGACCGTCCGCGCCGGGAACCGTGCCGCAGCCGGCCAGAAGGCCCAGGGAGAGCAGGGAGATGGCCAGAAAATGAGAACGCTTCGTGATCATGATTCGTCAATCCTTGTAGTACTGTGTTTGGGTGCGCGGCAGACCGCGTTGATGATCATACCTTGGCGACACGACCGATTCGCCGTCCCTGGAGGAATCCAGGGCGGAACTTCTCATGGGAGAGTATCGTTCAAATTGCGATAATCGTGCAAGGTGTGATCGTTTGTAAACGAAAAAAAGGTGATGAAGCAGAACATTTGGATAAAGCAGCATGCATACCAGATTTGATAAAGAATTGATCATGCAGGATTTTAATCGGAATTTCAAACGCATGCGCCAAGCGCGCACGACAAAAGCCTGACGCAGATCGCCAGGACCGGGGCGTCATGCCGACATTCCGGTCCTGGCGCGTCCGATCGGGCCTGGAATCAGCGCAGCAGCGGCGACCAGGAGGGGTCCGAGGCCCGGATATCGGCCTCCATCGGAACGATGCGTTCGTTTTGTCCGGTCAGATCGATGGTATAGAGCTTCGACCCCTTGCCTTGCACCTCGCGGGTGAAGGCGATGACGCGTCCGTTGGGCGCCCATGCCGGGGACTCGTCCATCCAGGAGCTGGTCAAGGTTCGTTCCTGATTACCCTGGGGATTGACCACCGAGATGCCGAAACCACCGCCACCCCCCTTGACGAAGGCGATCAGATCGCCGCGCGGGGACCAGGAAGGGGCGGCGTTGTAGTTGCCCGCGAAGGTGATGCGGGTTTGGTTCGAGCCGTCGGCGTTCATGGTATAGATCTGCGGCGAGCCACCCCGATCGGAATTGAAGACGATGCGCCGTCCATCCGGCGACCAGGAGGGGGAGGTGTCGATGCCCGGATTTTGCGTCAGGCGAGTCAAGGTGCCGGAACCCAGATCCTTGACGTAGATTTCCGCGTTGCCGTCCTTGTTGAGGGTCATGGCCATTTTCGAGCCGTCCGGCGCCCAGGAGGGCGCGCTGTTGAGCCCCGGATAGTCCCCTTCCGGATAGGTCTTGCCGGTGTACAGCTCGCGGCGATAGATGCGCGGCTCGCCGGAGACGTAGGAGACGAAGAAGATGGTTTCGCCACTCGGGGAGAAGCGCGGGGTGAGCACCAGGGAGCGCCCTTCGGTCAGATCGGTGCGGTTGAGACCGTCCTGGTCCATGATCGACAGCCACTTTTTGTCACCCCGTTCGGCCACGAAGACGATCCGCGAGCTGAAGTAGCCCGATTCCCCGGTCAAACGGGAGTAGATCTCATCGGCGATGCGATGGGCCACCAGGTGCCACTCCGGCTTCGGGGCGGAAAAGCGTTGACCCTTGCCCACCGGGGCGCCGCGATAGACATCGTGCAGAAAGAAATCCGCGTTCACCTGGCCGCCGGAGTCGATCACCGCGCCGGACACCACCGCCTCGGCGCCGTTCTTGCGCCAGTCGGAGAAGTTCGGTCCATCTTTCCACAACGAGGCGGAATCCTGAAGGAATCCCTTGCGATCCAGGATCTGGAACAGTCCGGAGCGCTCCAGGTCCGAGGCGATCACATCCGCGATGCGATTGCCCATGGCCGCCGAGGGGTTCACCGAACCATCCGGATTGGTGTCGAGGAATTTTGGAATCGCGATCGGCATGGGTTGCAGGCCACCCTTGGAGATGTCGATCTGTAGCCCGGCCCGCGCCATGCCGGGAAGGCACAGCACGAGAAGCGACACCAGAAGAAGATACGGAAAGGAGAGACCCTTATGGGTGGCACGGTTCATGGCGGCAAGATACCCGTCTTGTTCAAGTGGCGATAAGAGGTTGTTTGGCAAATGCCAAACAGCCGACGCGGGCCATGAATGGCCCGCCAGATTGCGCGGCAGTTTGAGAAGCATGAATCGATTTTTTCGATTCGTGCAGGTTCGGTGATTTCCATTCATGGAATCACCAAACAGTCTCTAAGGTTTTGTAACGATTCAGAACCCCTGCTATTGCAGGGATCCGGGGACGGCAAGATCCCCGGCTTGAGTTCGGAAACGGAGTTTTCCGAGGTTTGGCTTTTGACGTTGTTTTTTAAACCGCACCCATCACGGGATGCGTCGTTCCATGATCAAGGGTCCAGGGGGATTATCCTCCTGGTGGGATCCAAGGGCAAAGCCCTTGGGACTTATGCTTTTGACTTGAGCGCGCTCTTCTCAAAGAAGCATTTTTCGCCTCATTTTGCGAAAAATGCGCCGCGCGCAGCCTTCGCGAGCTTCAGTTTCCGCTTTTTGGAAACGAAGCTCGTATTTTGCACGGTGGCCTTGCGGGAAACGACGCATCTCAAAATAGACAGCGGTTTAATGGATTACCATAACACGATTTCCGCGCCAAGCCCAACATTTTTTACCGTGGAACGCCCGAAAGGGGGGGCACGGTCGGGGGGTGAGGGGGTTCTCCCCCCATCAGGCCCGTTTTTCGGGCCATGTTTGCGTGAACGTTTTGTCAACGACGCAAAACGTTCACGCAAACATGGCTACGCACAGCGTTTTTTTGCAAAAGGCGCGAAAGAACGCTTTTTCGTCGGGCGCGCCAAAGGCAAAATTTTAAACCGCACCCATCACGGGATGCGTCGTTCCATGATCAAGGGTCCAGGGGGATTATCCTCCTGGTGGGATCCAAGGGCAAAGCCCTTGGGACTTATGCTTTTGACTTGAGCGCGCTCTTCTCAAAGAAGCATTTTTCGCCTCATTTTGCGAAAAATGCGCCGCGCGCAGCCTTCGCGAGCTTCAGTTTCCGCTTTTTGGAAACGAAGCTCGTATTTTGCACGGTGGCCTTGCGGGAAACGACGCATCTCAAAATAGACAGCGGTTTAATGGATTACCATAACACGATTTCCGCGCCAAGCCCAACATTTTTTACCGTGGAACGCCCGAAAGGGGGGGCACGGTCGGGGGGTGAGGGGGTTCTCCCCCCATCAGGCCCGTTTTTCGGGCCATGTTTGCGTGAACGTTTTGTCAACGACGCAAAACGTTCACGCAAACATGGCTACGCACAGCGTTTTTTTGCAAAAGGCGCGAAAGAACGCTTTTTCGTCGGGCGCGCCAAAGGCAAAAAGCTAACGTCAAAACCTCGGAGGCGCTGCCTCCGAACCGCCGCCGGGGACCGAGCCGGTCCCCGGATCCCTGCGATCATGGGGGAGCATGAACGGTTGCGAATTTTTTACAATTCAATAACATGTCAATTCCAAGTGCATGATGTTGAGATATTATTTTTTATTCACCACGATTCGCGAGAAATGACCATTGCAAATTTCAACAATAGACTCTAGCATATTAGAGTATCAATGCAAACTGATGCACCTGATCCCACCTCTCTAGCGACCATCGAAACGCCCATGAATTCACAAAAATTGCGCTGGAATCAAGGAGCATGGATGCTGGGCCTCGCCGGTCTGCTGATTCTCATGGCCACGGATGGCTTTGCCGCGGAGAGTGCCGCCACCAGCGCGGCCACCACCCCCTGGTGGGTGTGGGCGGCGGCCTTGTTCGTCACCTCCTTTCTGCTCGGCATCGTTGCCGTGCTCGGCGGGGTGGGCGGCGGGGTGCTGTTCGTGCCGATCGTCGGCGGCTTTTTCTTCCCCTTCCATCTCGATTTCGTGCGCGGCGCCGGTCTGCTGGTCGCCCTGGCCGGAGCCCTGGCCGCCGGCCCCGGCCTGCTCAAAAGCGGCATGGCCAACCTGCGCCTGGCCATGCCACTCGCCTTGATCGCCTCGGCCTCCGCCATCGTCGGCGCCATGATGGGACTCGCCCTGCCCACCAACGTCGTCCAGACCGCTCTCGGCGCCACCATCCTCGGCATCGTGGCCTTGATGTGGACCGCCAAGAAGTCCGAACAACCCGATGTTCCCAAGGCCGATTCCCTCTCCAGCGCCCTGGAAATCCACGGCATCTACTTCGACGCGGCCAAAAACCAGGAGATCGACTGGAAGGTCCATCGCACCCCGATCGGACTCTTCATGTTCGTCATCATCGGCATCATGGCCGGCATGTTCGGATTGGGCGCGGGATGGGCCAATGTCCCGGTGCTCAACCTCCTGATGGGCGCCCCCCTCAAGGTGTCGGTGGCCACCAGCAAGTTCATGCTCTCCATCGTCGATACCTCGGCGGCCTGGGTCTATCTCAACAAGGGCGCCGTTCTGGCCCTCATTGCCGTCCCTTCCATCCTGGGGATCATGCTCGGTTCCCTGGTCGGCGTCCGGCTGCTGCGCAAGGCCAACGCCTCGATGGTGCGCAAGGTGGTGATCGGCATGCTGCTCCTGGCCGGCTCCCGCGCCTTGATGAAGGGCCTGGGCTTTTGATCGAACCCATCCACACTCCGGATTGATTGAGGATACCCACGCCATGGCCGACTACACCCCTGACCCGAAATACGCTTCCGAGGAGCAGGTGGCCTATGCCTCGATCCTGGATCTCGGCTGGAAGATCGGCTTCGTCCTGATGGTGATCTTCTTTGGACTCTACGTCTTCGGGGTGCTCCCCTCCCACGTCTCCATGGAACAGCTTGCCCAATACTGGGTGCTGCCCGCCGATCAGTATCTCAAGGCGGTCAACGGTCCCACCGGTTGGGATTGGGTTGCCCTGATTCACCGGGGGGACTACATCAACTACATCGGCATCGCGATCCTGGCCGGCATCACCGTGGTCTGCTACGCTAAGGTTCTGCCCCTGTTCCTGAAAAAAGGGGAGAAGGTCTATTCGGCCATCATGATCGCCGAAATCCTGGTGCTGGTGCTGGCCGCTTCGGGCATCCTCGGCGGCGGGGCCCACTGATCCATCCGGGTGCGGATCCCGCTTTCGGCCCTTCCGGAAGCGGCGCGCATCCCCAACACCTTCCAAGCGAGGCCCGATCCTCATGAGCGAAATGCGCCCCCTGCTGCCCACCGGTCGCTTCTCCCACATCCTGGTCGCCACGGAGTGCTCGGAGTACTCCCGCAGCGCGGTGGCGTTGGCCGTGGAACTCGCCCAGCTCTTCTCCGGTCGTATCACCGCGATGCACATGCTCTTTTCCAATCCCGAGTTCGAATCCATCGCCCTGGAACAGCTCCGGACCCAGGAACTCAACGCCGCCCGCTCCACGGGCGAGATGAAAAAGTGGGTCGAGAGTCAAGGGGTGGCCTGCAACGTCGAAATTCGTCGCGGGGTTCATCCCCACCGCGAGATCATCGACGCGGCCAATGCCTGCGACGCGGATCTGGTGGTCATGGGACGGCGTGGACGGCGTGGACTGGCCCGCTGGATGGTCGGTGATGCCACCGCCCGCGTGGTGGCCGAGGCCCCCTGCAAGGTGTTGGTGGTGCCGCGTGGCGCCACCTTGTGGCGCAAGACCATTTTGTTGGCAACCGATGGCTCACGCTACAGCGAACGGGCCGGCGTGGTGGCGACCATTCTGGCCAGGCAGAGCGGCATTCCGCTGCGTGTGGTGTCGGTGGTGGAGAGCAAGGGAAACCAGAAACGGATGGCCTTGGCCACCGAGGCGGTGGATCGGGTGATCGAGCATGCCAGAAGTCAAGAGGTGGCGGTCACCGGTGAAGTGCTCGAAAGCCATCCCCCGGCGGATGCCCTCGCTGCCGAGGCCCTCCGCGTCGGCGCCGATCTGGTGGTCAGCGGCAGTCATGGTCGTACCGGCATCGAACGGGTCTTTCTCGGCAGCGTGGTGGAACGGTTGATCGGCAAGGTCTCCTGTCCGGTTCTGGCCATCAAGGGGGGGTGAGGGGGTTCTCCCCCCATCCTGCCAGTTATACCAAGGCCCCGCCTCAGTAATCGCCCCGATACGCCATCGGATTCCACTCCAAGGGTGGCTCCTGCATGAGCAGTACCTGCTCCCGCAACGAAAGAATGTGATTGTCCCAGTAACGCGGAGCGTCGAACCAGGGAAAGGCGCGCGGAAACGCCGGGTCATCCCATCGCCGGGCAATCCAGGCGGCATAGTGGATCATCCGCAACGTGCGCAAGGCCTCGATCAGATGCACCTCGCGCGGGTTGAAATCGTGAAACTTCCGATAGCCTCGCAACAGGGCGGCCAATTGGGTACCCTGCTCATTCCGATCACCCGACAGACACATCCAGAGATCCTGGATGGCCGGTCCCATGCGTGCATCGTCGAAATCCACGAACAACGGTCCATGCTCGGTCCAGAGAATGTTGCCAGAGTGACAATCCCCATGCAGGCGGATCAGACGCACCTCGCCGGCCAGGGCGAAACAACGGCGGATGCGCTGCAACAACTCTTTGATCAAGGCGTCGTAGGTGGCGCGCAAATCCAACGGAATGAACTTCGAGGCCATCAGGAAGCGATGCGGCTCCTCGCCGAAACTCTCCACATCCAATGTGGGACGGGCCACGAAGGAACGGGTCGCGCCCAAGGCGTGAATCCGTCCCAGGGCCAGGCCCAACCGTTCGAGATGGTCGAGGTTTTCCAGATCCGGCGCGCGACCTCCACGGCTCGGATAGAGGGCATACCGAAATCCCCGCCAGGCGTGCAGGGTTGCATCCCCGGAATCGGGCAGGGGAGATACCACCGGGATTTCCAGATCCGCCAGCTGGCGGGTGAAGTGATGCTCCTCGAGGATGGCCTCGCGACTCCAGCGACCCTTGCGGTAGAATTTCACCACCAGGGCGCCACCTCCTTCCAGACCGACCTGATAGACCCGGTTCTCGAAGCTGTTGAGCGCCAACAACCGGCCATCGCAACGCGCTCCAAGCTGTTCCGTGGCCTGGAGGATCACCTCTGGGCTGAGATTCTTGTATGGGGTTTTGTTCGGGGTTCCAGCCATGTGATGTCTGCATCCGTGCGGTCGATCGAGTGGGGCCGGGACCAGCCAGAGCATGCGCAAGGAGCCGATTTCCGCCCCTGCGGGGAGTGCCGAGGATGGGACCGGAGAGCGGTTCTCCCCAGGTCATGCCCTGTCAGGTCGCAACGCGGATTATGAGCCAGCCGGGCGCGCTTGGGAAGGGATGTGCGTGAAATTTTCCCCCGGCCCTTGCCGTTGGACTCCCGCAAGGGGAGGGGGCCGGCATGCACGGTGGTGGCAACGCTTTCGTGTCGTCAGGTGGGAGGGATGTTTCGGATGGGTGGCGCGGAAGAGGGATGAAGCCTGGGGTGGCGTGTGGACGCTCATCCCGGTCGCATGACCGACCGGGATGGATGGACATTTCGGCTCAAAAGCTGAAGGGCGCCCTGAACTCGAAACCGGGTGATCAACCGGGCGATTACTCCTGCCAGACCGGATGCACGACTGCCGTGATCTGGAAATCCCGGCTTTCCTGGCCGATCTTGCCGGTCAGACCGGCGTGGTGGTCGCGGATTTTGTAGTTTTCGCGTCCATCGGAGAGGATATACCAGCTTTTCCGGGTTTTGGCAGCATTCTCGCGGGCCGCGACAACGGCTTCATTGTAGGTCATGGCGGTTCCTCGATGAGTTAAGACGTTCATTTTGTATTCTTTGGTGTTACTGGTTTTTGGGTTTGCAAGATTTTTCAGCTAGCCAAGAGGCGATTCCCATGGCATGCTTGACGATGGGTTTGTGACTTTGCCACTTGGGGAGCGACCAATTTTTAACGATTGTCAGTGGTTGCGGGAAGAGCGGCTGCTTGGCGATCTCAAGGATGCGTTAACAGGTCTCCCCGTCAGGCAAACGGCATTCTGCCTCGAATGGACGAGGAGTTCAAGGGAAAATTTGATTTTTTTTCTTATTTGTTTTTCAAGGATTTTTTTATTCATGATCCCTATTGATCATTCCGATCGCCTGATCGGAGTGCGGAGGTTTTTTTCTTGATTCACAAGGGGTCTGGATTGGTTTTTCAGGGTATGAGGTTTTCGTGACTGGGGAGCTGAAATGAGCAGATTTTCCGGAAAAAGGGTCTTGGTAACCGGCGGTGCGGGTTTTCTCGGATCGCATTTGTGTGAGCATCTTCTGGCCGAGGGTGCGGATGTATTGTGCGTGGACAATTTTTTTACCGGCAACAAAAGGAATATTCTCGCTCTATTGGATCATCCCTTTTTTGAATTGCTGCGTCACGATGTAACCTTTCCGCTGTATGTCGAGGTGGACGAGATTTTCAATCTGGCTTGTCCGGCCTCGCCGATCCATTATCAATTCGATCCGGTGCAAACCACCAAGACGAGCGTGCATGGGGCGATCAACATGCTGGGTTTGGCCAAGCGGGTACGGGCCAAGATCATGCAGGCATCGACGAGCGAGGTGTATGGGGATCCACAGGTTCATCCGCAACGAGAGGATTACTGGGGCCATGTGAATCCCATCGGACCACGATCCTGCTACGACGAGGGCAAACGCTGCGCGGAGACGTTGTTTTTCGACTATCATCGTCAGCATCGGTTGCGCATCAAAGTGGCGCGGATCTTCAACACCTATGGTCCGCGCATGCATCCCAACGATGGTCGGGTGGTATCGAATTTCGTGGTGCAGGCGTTGCGCGGGGATCCGATCACGGTGTACGGAGACGGCACGCAGACGCGTTCGTTCTGCTATGTCGATGACATGGTGGAGGGTTTTCTGCGGTTGATGTGTTCCGGGGACGACTTTCTCGGGCCGGTGAATCTCGGCAATCCCGGCGAGTTCACGATGTTGGAGTTGGCGAGCAAGGTGGTGGAGCTGACCGGTTCCCGATCGTCGATCGTGTTCGCGCCGTTGCCCACCGACGATCCCAGGCAGCGTCAACCGGACATCGGGTTGGCCCGGGAGCGGTTGGACTGGCAGCCAACGGTGGTTCTGGATGAGGGGTTGCGAAGGACGATCGACTATTTCGATCAGGTGTTGTCAGGTGAAAAATGAACGCTGCGACGGGAGCCGCTGGAATCGACGCCGCGCGGTACATCCGCGCGGTGTGGCGGGCAGCCCGTTGAGCGGGAGTTCGATAGGGTTCATAATGGCTTCATGAGGTTCTGGAAGATCCTGGACCCGGATTTCGATTCAACACCGTTGTCAGGAGTTGCCACGCATGTCCTTGGAACCGTTTATCCGTCATCGTCTGGCCGAGCGACAAGCGCTCGGAGAGGCGCCGATTCTGCTCATGTCCCATCTGGTGCTGGGTCATCCCTCCCTGGACGAGAACCGGCGCGTGATCGATGCCATGGCCGGGGCGGGTGTCGAGTTGATGGAGTTGCAGATTCCCTTTTCCGAGCCGATCGCCGATGGTCCGGTGATCGCCCAGGCCAATCAGCTCTCCCTGGATGCCGGCTTTCGCGTCGCCGATGGTCTGGCGTTCGCCCGTGAAATGGTCCGGCGTCATCCGGGCGTGGCTTTTCTGATCATGACCTATGCCAACATTCTCATGGCCTACGGGGTGGAACGGTTCATGCGCGCCGCCGCCGAAATGGGGATGCGCGGGTTGATCATTCCCGACTGGCCGCCCCAGGTGGCGGGGGAACCGATGGGGCTGTGCGCGGAGATGGGCCTGGACTGGGTGCAGCTGTTCACCCCCACCTCGACGGACGAGCGGTTGGGGTATATCGGCGGCCTGGCGCGCGGATTCTGTTACTGCGTGGCGCGCAAGGGGGTCACCGGCGCGCATACCGATTTCAATGCGGATCTGACCCAATTCCTCTCCCGCTGTCGTCAGGTGACCGGGGTGCCGTTGGCGGTGGGTTTCGGAGTCGGCACGCCCGCCGACGTGGCGGCCTTGCGTGGACAGGCGGAGATCGCGGTGGTGGGCACGGCGGCGATGCGGATTCATGCCGAACAGGGCGCCGAGGCGGTGGGGGCCTTTTTCCGTGGTTTGAGATAGGGGGCGCGTGATGCCCAACCGATGGGGACTCCAGGCCCCGATCCGTGCGAATTCGTGACACCTCGAAGGCACTGCCTCCGCACCTGAGCCGGAAATTTCGCACTCCCCAGGCCCCCAGCACGCGTAAACCGCCGCCGCGCACCGCCCTCCATGACCGAATCCTCCCACGATGTGCTGATCGTCGGCGCCGGTCCGGCGGGCCTGGCCGCCGCGCTGCACCTGAAACGACATCACCCTGATCTCACCATCGCGCTTCTGGAGAAGTCAGTCCGCATCGGCGCGCATCTGCTCTCCGGCGCCCTCCTGGACCCTTGCGACCTCCTCACTCTGCTGAGCCCCGAGGAGATCGCCACGGCACCCCTGGGACCGGAGGTCACCCACGAAACCCTGCTCCATCTGACACGCCACCACGCCATCCCCCTGCCGCACGGCTGGTCCCATCGCGGCTGTCGCATGCTCGCCCTGGGGAGCTTCTGCCGCTGGCTGGCTGGCCTGGCGGAAAAGGCCGGGGTGGAGATCTATCCCGGATTCGCCGCCCGGGAGCTTTTGTGGGAGGGGGAGCGTCTGCGCGGCATCCGGACCGGCGATCAGGGGGTGAATGGCCGGGGCGAACCCGGACCCGGCTTCGAGCCCGGCCTGGCGATGCACGCTCCGGTCACCATCCTGGCCGAGGGGTGCCGGGGGCATCTGACCGGACAAGCGATCCGGAAACTCGACCTCAAGCGCGGTCGCCCGCCCCAGACCCATGGCCTGGGTTTCAAGGAACTTTGGGAGATCCCGACCGATCGGATCGCCGTGGGGGTGGTGCATACCCTCGGCTGGCCGCTGGCCGGATCCCAACACGGCGGCGGGTTCCTCTATCCGGTCGCACCCGGACGGCTGGCCATCGGTTGGGTGGTCGGGCTGGACTACCGGGATCCCTGGTTCGACCCGTTCGTGGCCTTTCAGCAGTGGAAAAACCATCCGCGCATCCGCGCCCGGCTCGCCCAGGGCCAACCGCTCGCCTTCGGTGCCCGCACGCTGGTGGAGGGAGGTTGGCAGTGCCTGCCGCGTCTGGAGTTCGATGGGGGGGTGCTGATCGGGGATGCGGCGGGATTTTTGGATGCCGCCCGCCTCAAGGGGATCGGCAACGCCATCCGATCCGGGGTGGCCGCCGCGGAAGGGGTGGTCGCGGCCTTTGAAACGGGGGATTTCACCGCCGCCGGACTGCGCGGATATCCGGATCGGGTCGAGGCATCGTCCTGGATGGCAAGACTCAAGGAGGTGCGCAACGTGCGACCGGGATTTCGTGCCGGTTGGCTCCCCGGACTGGTCAATGCCGCCTGGGAACGGTTCAGCCGGGGCCGCTCCCCCTGGAGCTGGCGCTGGTCCGTCTCCGATCGGGCCCGCTTGCGGGAGGTGACGCCAGATCGATCACCCCTGACCATGCCCGCGCCGGCACCCTGGATCCTCGACCGTTCCACGGCGCTCGCCTTGAGTGCCATCCGCCATCGTCACGATCAGCCATGCCATCTGCGGGTGCGGGATCCGGAGCTGCTCTCGAACGCGGGGCGAACGCGCTTCGCCCATCCCGAAACCCGTTATTGTCCCGCCGGGGTCTATGAGGCGAGGTATCTGCCCGAGGTGGAACGGACCGTGACGCGCATCCGTGCGGAACGGTGTCTGCACTGCAAGTGCTGCGACATCAAGGATCCGTTGGACACCCTCGTCTGGACCCCGCCCGAGGGGGGAAGCGGTCCGGATCATGGGGCGATGTAGCGTACGATTCGTCCCGCGATCGCCACCAGCCCGGCAAGCGCTGGATCCAACCTCTGGGCATCGTGTCCCCTTCACGCCTCTCTGGCCGCGTATTGCGCCGCCTTCTGGCGGATGAACTGCCGCCAACCCGGATCATCCAGGGCATCGGCAATGGTGAAGATGTCCTTGTCACCCCGCCCGGAGAGATTGATGATCACGATCGCATCCTCGGGGAGAGTGGGCAGCTCCTTCAACGCCTGGGCCACGGCATGGCTGGATTCAAGTGCCGGGATCAACCCCTCGGCACGCATCAACCCCTGCAACGCGGCAACCACCTCGTGATCGGTGGCCGCCTCGAAACGCACCCGACCGGTCTGGTGCAAATGGGCCAGGATCGGCGACACCCCGACGTAATCCAACCCCGCGGCCACGGAGTGGGTGTCGAGCATCTGGCCGTCGCCGTTCTGGAGAAAGAAGGTCTTGTATCCCTGCGCCATGCCGACGGTGCCGGATCCCGAGGCCAACCGTGCGGCATGGCGACCGGTTTCGACCCCCAGACCGCCCGCCTCGACACCCACCAGCTTCACCTCCGGATGGTCGAGAAATCCCTGGAAGATCCCCATGGCATTGGAACCACCCCCCACGCAGGCATACACATGGGTGGGCAGACGCCCTTCGGCGGCCAGGATCTGCGCCTTGGCCTCGGTGCCGATGATCGACTGGAACCAGGAGACCATGGCCGGAAACGGATGGGCGCCACAGGCGGTGCCGAGCAGATAGTGGGTGTCGTCCATGCTGGCCACCCAGTCGCGCATCGCCTCGTTGACCGCGTCCTTGAGGGTTTTGGAACCGGAATGGACCGGAACCACCCGCGCGCCGAGCCGTTCCATCCAGAAGACGTTGGAACGCTGTCGCTCCACATCCTCGGCCCCCATGTAGATCACGCATTCGTATCCCATGCGCGCGGCCATGGTGGCGGTGGCCATGCCATGTTGTCCGGCGCCGGTTTCGGCGATGACCCGCCGCTTGCCCATGCGTTTGACCAGCAACCCCTGACCCATGACGTTGTTGGCCTTGTGGGCGCCGGTCTGGTTGAGATCCTCGCGCTTGATGTAGACCCGGCGACCGTATCGGGCCGAGAGGTTTTCCGCGAAGGTCAAGGGGGTGGGGCGCCCGGAGTAGTTTTCCATCAGGCGGACGTAGCTGTTCCAGAACGCCGGATCGGCGCGTGCCTCCTCATAGGCCGCGGTGAGGCGGCGAAAGGTCTCGTGGAGGATCTCCGGGATGAAGGCACCGCCGAAGTCGCCAAAGTAACCGGTTTCCATGTTTGTTTCCCAAAGGTTCGGATCGCCAGGATTATCCGGATGACGTATCCGGATGTGGCGGGTACTATAGCGGTTCGTTTCCGCTTGAGAAAGTGCCACGAGGAAAAAAATGACCACGACCATCCATCAGGTGCGACTGTCGGAGCTGACCGTGCGTTATGCGTTGGTTCGCCATCCGCTGCGCAAGCGGCTGGCGTTGCGCGTCACGGCGGAAGGGGCGATCGAGGCGCGGGCGCCGATGCGCATGAGTCAGGCCACGGTGGAGCGGTTTCTGCGCGATCAGGCGGCCTGGTTGACCGAACAGCTGGCGCGCTGCCGATCGCACCCTCCGATCCGTCCGGTGCTGGCCGATGGCGTCTTGATCCCGCTGCTCGACGAGCGCCTGGTGTTGCGCGTCGCCGGAGAGGGGATCACCCGCACCCGACGGGTGGGAGACGAACTGTGGCTTCCCGTTCCGCTCTCCGCGGATGGGCTGGAGCTGGCCCTGGAGCGGTGGTATCGCCGTCGCGCCGCGGAATACCTGCCGGAACGGCTGGCCCACTGGGCCACCCGCATGGGGGTCACCTGGCGGACGGTGACGATTCGCGGTCAGACCGGTCGCTGGGGGAGTTGCTCGAGTCGCGGCGCCATCAACCTCAACTGGCGCCTGATGCGTCTGCCCGTCCGGCTGGTGGATTACGTGCTGGTGCACGAACTCTGTCACCGCTTCGAGATGAACCACTCCCCGGCCTTCTGGGAGCGCGTCGCCGCCGTGCTGCCGGATTGGTCGCATCCGCGGCGTGAGCTGCGGAGGTACCCGATCGCGGGTTGAGTGTTTGGTTCTGCCCTGGGATCCCACCAGGGGCCATGGGCCCTTGGACCCCGACAAATGTAGGGGGCCTGAATCCTGACCAGGACAAATCGGATCAACCCGTTCTGTCATGCGCTGACCAAAGCCTGTTCGCGCCGCAGGCGGGCGATGAAAAAGCCGTCCATGTCGTGCAGGGCCGGCTCGAAACGGAGATCCCCTTCAGGCGTCAGGGCCGAGGCGGGCAGATCGGGGGTGTCGGGCGGGATCGGCACGCGTTGCCAGTCGGGATGGCGCGTCAGAAAGGCATCGATCTGCTCGCTCCCCTCTTCCGGCTCCAGGGAGCAGACCGCGTAGACCAGCAGCCCGCCCGGAAGCAGCCGTGCGGCACACGCCTCCAGGATCCGTTTCTGCGTCCCGGCCATGGCTGCCGGATCCCCGGCCTGGCGGCGCCAGCGGATCTCCGGATGACGCCGGATCACCCCGGTCGCCGAGCAGGGCAGATCCGCGAGAATCTTGTGAAACCGCCGTCCTTCCAGAAGCGTCGTCTCCGCGGCATCCCCGGGGAGGATCTCCACCCCGTCAATCCCCAACCGGGTCAGATTCTCCCGCAGGGTCCGCAACCGTCCCGGGTGCTCATCGACCGCGCAGATCCGTGCCTGGTTTTGCGTCAGGGCGGCCAGATGGGCGGTTTTGCCCCCTGGCGCGGCGCAGAGGTCCAGGATCGCCTCGTCCGGGCGGGGATCGAGCAGTCGGGCGGGCCATTGGGCGGCGCCATCCTGCACCAGAAACCACCCTTGTGCGTAGCCGGGCAGCGCTTCGATCGCCGGGGATTCCGTCACGATCACCCCTTCGGGCGCGTGGGGATGGGGTCTGCCGTGTGCGCCGAGAGCGGCCAGCAGGCGCGGTCGGTCGGTTGCCAGGGTGTTGACGCGCAACGTGAGTGGTCCGGCGTGTTGATTGGCCGCCAGGCGCGCGCGGGTGGTGGTCTCGCCTGCGTTTGCCAGCCAGCGGGACACCAGCCAGGTGGGATGGGAGAATTCGATCGCCAGTTGGTTCAGTGGATCGGTCCGGGAGGTTGGGATCGCTTTGGGATCGACTTGTGTCGCCGCGCGCAGAACGGCATTGGTGAAGCCGGCCAGGGGGCGATCCGGGGAGGTTTTGATCAGGGTGACCGCTTCGTCGATGGCGGCATGGGGTGGCACGCGCAGGAAGTGGATCTGATAGAGCGCGGTGCGCAGGACCGCTCGGGTCAGGTGTTTGTTGGCTGCCAGGGGGCGGGTGAGGCAGAGGTTCAGGATGGCGTCGAGCAGACTGAGATTGCGCAGGGTACCGGCAGCGATCTCCAGGGCGAAGTGGCGATCGCGGGGTGGGAGTTGGGAGAGTTGCGATTCGTCGAGGCGCAGGGCCAAGCCATCGCGGCAGACCCGTTGCACCGCCAGGGCGGCCAGACGGCGGGCGGTGATCGGGTGGGTGTTTCGGGATGTTTGGGAGGGTGTGATCGATGCGGTGGTCATGGGGGCCGTGGAGCGCAGATCCCCACTGTTGCGGGGATGACATGGGGATCGAGCCGGTTTGGTGACGGCCTTGCGAGGGCCAGACTCTGGATGGCGGGATTCACGGACAATCAACGGAAGGAGGGGCCGACAGGAATCCGGATCCAGAATGAAGACGACTCGGCACGGTCACGGGATGACGATCACCCCGTGGCCGGGTCCAATGCATGGATTCATCATGATTTCCTGTCGTTCGGCGCGGTCTTTTCCTTGTCCGGCAGGGCCTTTTCCCTGGTGATCATCCCCTTGCCATCGGGCAACAGCAACTGCAAACGGAAACGGACGCTCTCCGGAGGCGGCTTGACGAACAGAATCTGATAGGCGGCGGTCTGGCCCGGCATCATTTTGCTGACCTTCAGACGCTTCTCCTCGCTTTGCAGGCCGGCCATGGTGCGCAAGGCCGCCTCGCTGCTCTCGTCCAGGGACTTGTCGTCCACCACCCGACCCACATACCCCAATGCCGAGGTCAACTCCTTGCCCTCGGCATCCAGCAACACCACCCGGATCGCCGGCACATGTTTGACCAGGCGGCTGGTGTTGGCCATCTCACCGGAGACCAGCAGCACCATGCCATACGGATAACGACGCCACTCACCCTGGGCAGAGTGGAAACGGTAGTCGCTGAACAGATCGAAGCGCTTGTAGGTCCACCAGTCGGTCTGGGCGAGCAGACCCACGCCGAGGGCGATCAACAGAAACACCGACAGGAACCAGAGCCGACGCGCGCCCGGTCCCCCTCCGGACACGGGCTCCTCGACCGTCTCCTCCTCGACGGTATCATCGACCAGATTGGGTTCCACTTTCACGAAAGTCTCCTTCTTCGGCTCCGGCTTGACCGGCGCGGGTGGCGGCGGTGGAGGTGGCGGAGGCGGTGGCGGCGGTGGCGGCGGTGGGGGTGGCGGAGGTGGTGCTTGCTTTTCTCGTGCCAGTCTTGCAAGTTCCAACTCCCTGGCCGTGGGTTTGCCCAGGGCCAGTCTTCCCAACGACCCGACGACGGTTTCGGCGTCATCATCCACATCATCGACCGGAGGAGGGGGTGGTGGTGACGCGACGCGCGCCGGAGCGACCGGTGGCGGCGGTGGCGGCGGTGGCGGTAACGCCTCCTCCTCTTCCAGCTCCTCTTCCGGCTCGGCTTGGAGATAGGTGTCGATCAGACCGCTCCGGGCAGGCGCCGACTCCTCTTCCATGTCGCCGGCGAGATCTCCCATCAACCCACCGAAGGCTTCATCCGCGGAGATCTCCTGGGCGACCGGTTGCGCCTCGCGGGTGGTGGCATCCGCGTCGGAGGGGCCAAAGGCATCCATCACCGGGATGTCGCCAAACTCATCCAGATTGATATCCTCCTCTTCGATGATCTCTTCCGGTTCGGGCGGCTCCTCTTCGCCGGAGTCGGCTCCCTCCTGAAAGAAGCGGGACGACTCCTCGGCGGGCAACTGCCTGAAATGTTCGGTCTGGTGGCCTGTCGCGTTTTTCGAGACGACGCCTCCGGCACGCGCATCCGACCCGCGCACCGTTTCGCCCTTGGCGTCGCGACTCTTGGGCGGCGGCTGAAAGAAGACCGCCTGACATTGGGAACACTTCAGCTTGCGTCCCGAAGGACGCAGGATTTCGTCATCGACGTCGAATTGCGCGCGACAACTTTCACATTGAACGATCACGTTTCGACTCCACGATCGGAAAGCCGCCAGACAAGATAGCACGATCCTACTATACGGAATTCTCGCGTGCGAAACAACGCAACCCGGTCAACATATTGCCTGAACCCGCGGGATGGGATGAGAATCCTCTCCGGGAACCCGTTCGAGGCGGTCCGCAAGGTGTGGGAGCGCGTGACAAAGAGATCCCCTCTCCAGTCATCCGCTTGGGCGGTCTGCGTGGACAACCAGAGCTTTGGATTTAACGAAACGGACTTGTGATCCGACCTGGGAAACGATACCATGAAAAATGACTGCCAATCCATCGTGTTCACGGTGCCATGATCCAATTCCACAACGTCACGCTGCGCTATCCCACCGGTCACGAGGCCTTGAAACGGATCTCCTTCCGGCTGCCCAGGGGATCGTTTCACTTTTTGACCGGTCACTCGGGCGCTGGCAAGAGTTCGGTGCTGCGCCTGATCTACCGGGCCGCGTTTCCCTCGGAGGGATCGGTGCTGGTGGATGGTCGCGACGTGGCACGCCTGACCCGCGGTCAACTGCCGGCGCTGCGTCGCGGGATTGGGGTGATTTTCCAGGACTTCAAGCTCCTCTACGACCGGTCGGTCTTCGACAACGTGGCCCTGGCCATGGAGGTGGCCGGTCACGAGCCGGCACGCATTCCCGGACAGGTGCGCCGGGCATTGCAGAATGTCGGCCTGCTGGAACGGATGCATCAAAATCCCATCACCCTCTCGGGCGGTGAACAACAACGCCTGGCCATCGCCCGCGCCACGGTGAACCGTCCACCCCTGGTGATCGCCGATGAGCCGACCGGCAACCTCGACAAGGAGATCGGACGTCACATCATGGCGCTGTTCGAGGGGCTGCATCGGCAGGGAACCACGGTTCTGGTGGCGACGCATGATCTGGATCTGGCCGCCGAACTCGCCCATCCCCGCCTGGACATGCGCGATGGCGCCCTGTTGCACACCGCGCCGCAACCCATTTCCGATGAGGATGCCGCATGATCCGGCCCTCTCCCCATTCCGGCGACGCGGGATCACCCCCTGGCGCGCCGGCCCGGATGCCCCCAAGGGGATATGGCCTGTTCGCGCGGATCTTCCATGCGCGTGCCATGAAGCAGGCGTGGCGTCCGTTTGCCGAGCGCTCGCTCTCCCACTGGACCACCAGTCTGGTCATTGCCCTGGCCTTGACCATTCATGGTCTGTTTTCGTTGTTGCTGGTCAACGCCAACCTCGCCTTGACCCACTGGGAAGATGACAATCTGGTGACGGTGTTCATGCGTCGCGGGGTGGAGCGTGAGCAACTGATCCAGGTGGGCAAGCTGATCAAGGGGCACCCGGGTGTCGCGGAGATGACCATCATCACCCCCAAGGAGGCGGTGACACGACTCAAAACCATGCTCGGCGACGAGGGCGCCCTGCTTGATGAGCTGGATGAAAATCCCCTTCCCTATTCGCTGGAGTTCCGCATGGTCCGCTCCGTTCCCGCCCAGACCGAATCCCTGGCCAAGGAGATCGGCGCCATGCCGGGTGTGGAGTCGATCTCCCATGACCAGCAGTGGGCCGAACGTCTTGCCGCGTTGATTCGTGCGATCCGTTTTCTGGGCAACGCGATTTCGCTTTTGTTGCTGCTGGCCGTGGGACTGATCGTCTCCAACACGATCAAGCTTACCATCATCGCCCGCCGTGACGAGATGGAGATCATGCGCTTCCTGGGTGCGGACGATGCGTTCATCCGGGCACCCTTCATCTACGAGGGGTTGTTGCAGGGGATCCTGGGCGCGTGTGGCGCCCTGTTGTTCACGAGCGCGCTCCATTTGGGGGCGCGGGGGGCGATTCTGGAGATCGGGCAGAGCTTCGGCATGACCGTGCAATGGGCCTTTCTGCCCTGGACGCAGCTGTTGCTGATCGTGCTGATCGGGGCGATACTGGGCCTGGCGGGCGCGATTCTCTCGGTGTCGCGTTTTCTGGATGTCTGAGTCTGGCGTTTTTTGGCGCGGCTCCGAATCAAGGATTGCCTTTGGCCGAGGAATCGGACCATAATTGTTTTTTCTACCGTGGAACGCCCGTCAGGGAGGTCCACGGTCGGGGGTGAGGGGTTTTTTCCCCATCATGCCAGTTTACACGATTCGAACCCATGACGAGGATGGAACGCCATGTCAGAGATTGGAGAGATTCCACGGGATTTGCGTTACAGTCGGGAACACGAATGGGCGCGTGTTCTGGACTCCGAAGTGGAGGTGGGCATCACCGCCTACGCGGCTCACGCCTTGGGAGATGTGGTGTTCGTGGAGCTGCCGAAGGTCGGAGCCCGTCTGGAGCAGGGCAAACCGTTCGGCGTGGTGGAGTCGGTCAAGTCGGTCTCCGACCTCTTCGCGCCGGTGAACGGCACGGTGAGCGCGATCAACTCGGCGTTGGAATCCGCGCCCGAGCGGGTCAACGAGGCCCCCTATGCCGAGGGATGGATGATCCGTCTGCGTCCGGATCAACCCGATACGGTGAACGGGATGCTCTCCGCGGACGACTACCGGACGATGCTGGAGAGCGACAGCCACGGATGACCCGATCCGGCCAAGAAGGGGTGCGTGCGCAACCCGTTCAGGGCAATTGCATTTCAAAATTGAGCGAGCAGGGTTGCAAGAAAATCGTTAT
>NZ_JBZVFG010000028.1:0-51798 GCF_058402785.1 Candidatus Magnetaquiglobus sp. | reverse complement strand
CTGATTGACGATGAACCGGGTCTCCGGACGCCAGCCGGTCACGCTCTTGCCGTCCGCGCCCATGATCGGCAGCGTGGTGTACAAAATTCCTGGCGCGCCCTTGGGAAAGAGTCGGTGATCCGTGGCAATGGAACGGTCCTTGGTCAGGGGAACGTTGATGTTGCCCACCGCGTCCACGGCCATCTCCCGGAAAAAGACATACGAGGCATTGGCAAAGAAGATCCGTTGCTGCTCCTTGGGATGGTCCATCAACCACTGACGCAGACGTGGCATGGTCATCTCCTCGTGGGGAATCTTCCCTTCGTCGATCAGAATCTGTCCGATCGCCTTGTAGGCACGGCCATTCGTGCCCGCATACCCCACACGGATCAAGCGTCCATCATCCATCTGCACCCGACCCGATCCCTGGATGTGCAGAAAAAAGGCGTCGATCACGTTATCCACCCACACCAGCTCCAACCCGCGATTGGCCAGAGGGCCGGCAGGTTTTGACCGGGCCGTTTTTTTCGCCTTGCTCCCCTTTTTGGCGTGCTTGGCCGGAGGGGGGGGCGTTTTCTGGGGTTCCGGTTTGGTCAGATAGGGGGCGTCGATTTGTGCGCGGGCGAAATAGGGGGCCGGTTTGCCACGCTCCATCCGACACACCTTCTTGCGATCCGCGCAGTTGACCAGATCCGGCGGCAGTCGGTAGAGCGGGTAGTGATAGCGCGCCGAGGGCCTGGTGGAGCCGTGCAGCAACGGCTCGTAGTAGCCGGTCACCAGCACATTGCCCTTCGAGTTGCCGCCGATCGATCGGTAGAGCCGATACCGGCTTTTCAACACCCGTTCCAATCCGACCAGATCCCCGGACCTGGCCAGTTCGGCAAGCTCCTGGGTCGCCTGATGCATGCGTGCGGCACTCACCTTGTAGGAGCCGAACTCGAACGCCTGTTCCGGTGGCAGGCGTCGGTAATACTGGGCGCTCTGGGCCAGAGCCTCGCCCCAGGTTTGGATGGCCCCATCCTTGAACAGTTCGTCCGGAATTTCCGACCATGCGACCGAACGCAGACTGCCTCCATCGGTGGGAGCGTCGGCTTCATCGATCGCCTGTTTTCGGATCCCCTCCACCACCTCTTCCACCGGCTGTCGCTGACATCCGGTCATGAACAGTCCCATTGCCAGGACAATCGAAAACAACGGCCATAAACGCTTCACGGCAACACCTGTGATCACGAGAAGAGAACATGCCTGGCGGAAACCGGTCCCTTCGGCCCGAATGCCAGATCATGTTTTTGCCATCCGTTGGGGATTGTCGCAAGGTTTGATGTTGCGAATCGTGCCTGCCCTGGCGACGAAAACAGGCTTGAGGCCTGGCGTGGAATCAAAAAAGTTCCGACAGGGGGACGAGTTGCGGCTTGGGTGTGTTTTTGAGGTATTCCAACAGCCGTTCCACGCCGCGCGCTTCGTTGCCGTTGCCGTGAATCAACACGATGCCGCCTGGACGGATGCGATCGCCATCGGCCAGGATGGTGTCGCAACCGATGGCGAGCAATCCCAGACGGCTCACCGTTTCGAGCAGCGCCGGGGAGGAGACCAGCCCCGGAAAGCGGAAATAGGGCGGAGGGGTCACCCCTTGCCGGATCAGCAGCCATTCGAGGGCCAGCACCTCGCAGAGCGGATCGCTGCCCCTGGCCAGGAGGAAATTGTCCGGATAGGGTCGTCCCGGTGCGTAAAAGTGGGTGTGGGAGTGGTTGATCCAGGTGATGGATAACGCCCCTTCGGCGTGGCGGGCAACCAGCCAGTGGAACGCTTTGTCGTGTCGGCGGATCCAGCCCCCGGAGACGGCGATGGCCACCGGAACCGGACGGGGCAGATCGTGGGCGAGGAGTGCCTCGAACAGTCGCTGCTCCATGAGTTTGGGCGCGGGACAGAGATCGATGGTGAGACAAAACCCCGCGACCGGGTGCGCCGCGCGCCGCATGCCGGCGTTGACCAGCGGATGGGGCGGAGCCAGTTGACGCGCCAGGGCGCGGGCGTGGCGGCTGTGGGTTGGATTGTCCGGTGGCGCATCGAGCAACGTCACCGCCTCGCGCGGATGGATGGCGGTGGTGAGGGAGTCCGGATCCAGGGTCAGCACCAGGTGTTCATCCTTCAAGGTGAACGCCCGCAACAAGCGCACCGGATTCGGGGTGCCGGCGAGCTGGCCGAACTGCTGCACGGGTTGATAATCGGCCTGGAGATGGCAGGCGGGAAGCCGTTCGTCCGCGTGGGTCGGAAAGGCGGACAGCAACGCCCCCAGTGCTCCGGTCCGCCCGGCGCGCAGGAGTTGGCGGCGGGTGAGCGGTCGGGAGGTGAACGGGTGGCGGGGATGATCGTTCATGGCGCGCTCGTCAGGGATTCGGCACGCGTCGGATTCCCGTCGGGCGTCGCCTGTCCGTGCCGGCGGAGATCGTGCGGGGGGGGGATGACCGGCTCCGACGGGAGGGGGATCACGGCATGCGCCATTGGGGGTTGGCCAGGGTGCCGGAGAGGAGCAGACGCACCGGCTGGCCTCGGGCGAGGAGTTGACCGGCCAGACCGGGCAGATTGGTCTTGACCGGCTGGATCTGGATTTCGCCGTGGAGCGGACCGGCACGGGGATCGGCGGGCAGGAAACGCGCCGTGATCTTGCCGGAGACGGCCACATCCCCCTTGCCGGCCAGGGCGATCTCCACGAGGTTCGGTTCCTTGACCTTGGCCGAGAGGTTCAGCGGCTCGATTTTGGCTCCGAAGGCCACCACCCCTTGCAACTGGATCTCCCCTTCGCCGTTCTCCAGGGTGCGCGGTTCGTCGGTGGAGGCGTTCATCCACCCCGATCCCAACCCTTTGCCACGCAGTTCGGCGCCCAGGGGGCCGAGCCACAGACCGGCCAGCTTGCCCAGTTCCTCCAGGTGCAACCGCCATTCCAGACGCCCCTGATGACCGTTCCAGCTCCCTTCGCCCTCCAGGTGTCCGAACGCCATGCCGATCTCGTAGCCCGCGCCCAGCCGTCCGGAGAAGAGCGGGAGAAGCGACGGATGAAAGCGCATCGAATCGATGTCGCGATCCGGGTTGAAGAGCGGAGGGGTGAAACGGACCTTGGAAAAGCGGAGGCCATCCCAACCGAGGGAGAGTTTCTGCCAGCTCATGCGTTCGCCGATCAGGGCCCGTGACCAGTCGGTGAGCCTTTCCGGCGGCATGAAGAGCACCAGACCCGCCCCGTAGGAGAGGATCAGCACCAGCATCACACCGAGGAGCGCCCGTTTGCTCATGCCTGCCTGTCCCGCGATGCCAGCCCCACGTTCATCGGTCCGTTCATGCGCGTCGCCTCACAAAAGCCCGACTTCCAAGGAGAGCGACACCCCCGGCGCATCCTTTTCGGCGCGCTTGAGATCCCCGCGCACCACTCTCAGGCGCGAATGGGACTCCAGACGGGTCAAAAGACGAATCGCGGTCTCCATGGAGATCCCCTTGAACGTCAGATCGGCCTTCTCGCGCAGGGAGGGGGTTTCGTGGGTCTTCACCGGGATCGGCGCGATCTGCTGCATCTTGTCGCCAAGTTGCATGGCGGCGGTCTCTTTTTCCAGCCAGGGAAGCAGGGAGTTGATCGCCTCTTCGTCGGGTTTGGACGGGGCAGCGGTTTTCTCCCGGGTGCCGGAACCGCGTCGCGCCTTGATCTGTCCGGCCAGATTCGCCACCTCGCGTCGCACCCCCTCCTGGGCCTTGGCCTTGGCCTCCCAGGCTTGCACGCTCTCGTCGATCCAGCTCATTCCCTGCACGATCATGAGCAGCGTGGAGACGATCAGGGATAGGGCCAGCACCAGGCGTTTGTCGGATTCGTTCATGGCAGCACCAGGCGGAAACGGACCGTTTTGCTCTCCGGGACGATGCGCGCTTCGTCCATGCGGGTCTCCTTGCCCTTGGCCAGAGGCTGCAAGGCGGCGCGCAATTTGTCCAGATGGTTGTAGGAAGGGACCTCACCGTTGAGTTGCACCTCGCCGGGCTCATACCGCAACCGCAGCCACTTGACTTTGGTATCCGCCGGGACCGAGGTTTGGATCAGGCCGATCCAGGTGCTCAGGGTCGGGAAATCCCCCTCCCTGCCCCCTCCGGACATCAGCCCCAACGCCTGTTTCATCTGGGACAGAGGCTCGACGATCACCGGAATGTTCGGCAGGGCCTCGCGAAAGATCGCCTCGGTTTCGGCCTTGAGCCGGTCGTGACGGCTTTTGGCCTGGTGATGGCGCCACCCCTCCTCGCCGCCCCACGCCACCAGGAACATCAGCGCCAGAACCCCGGCTCCCCGCCAGGGACGCAACCAGCCGTGCCATTGCCGCTCGCCGGCCCCATGCAGAAAATCGAGCAGCCGTTCGTGTTGACCCCGCGCCGCGGCCAGGGCCAGTCCGGCGGGGCGCAGGAACTCCCACTGTTTCAACCCTTGTCCGAGGGCATCCAGGGTGGGAATTTCCACCGCGCCCAGGCCGCGGTTTTCCCACAACGGGCGCCAGAAGTCGCGGGTGCGACCCAGAAAAATCGCGCGACAGCCGGCGGGAGCGTTCAAACGGGTGGTGGTCTCCTCGATGAGCCAGGTCAGCTCCTCGATGAGCGCCTCCTCGCCGAGGTTTTCGGTGGCCGGGGCCACGAGACGCAGCGCCCGAACCCGGCCATCCTCGATCAGGTAGAGGGCGCACGGCGTGGCCGAGCCGTCCACCACCAGCGTCGGACCGGTGGTGCCGGTCAGGTGGGCGACCTCCAGCAGCGGCCAGGCCCCCAGTTCGGCGATCACCACCCCCACCGGCTTGATGGCCGATTCACGCAGGCGGTCGAGCAGCCCATCCATCGCGGTCCGCTCGCATACGGCGTGAAACACCCAGGCCCCGGATTCGACCGGTTCCCACTGCATGGCGTGACAGGGTGCCTCGAACCGTCGCACCAGGGAGTCGGCGGACTCCTGGGGGAGCACGGCCCAGATCTGATCCCGGCGCGCAAAGGGGAGTGTGCAGGTGCGCACCGCCATGCCGAGCGCCGAAATCCCGGCCAGAACTCCGCGTTCCCCGCCGGAGATCACCGGCAGGCCGCATTCGAAGCGCGGCGCGTCCCGATCGACCAGGCGCGCCCAGAGCGGTTTTTCGGAAGGGGCGGCAGAGACCGCGCCCCATGTGGCTCGCGATTTCATCTGTCCCAACCCGCGCGGCTGACGGTGACTTTCGGGCCGGTGCGGATCAGTTGTGCGTTCAGGAGCGCCGCCGAGCCCCCCACACGGGAGCGGATGCGCGCGGAAAAGCAGCTCGCTCCGGTGGTCACCAGATTGAGCATCTCCGTCGGAAGGGTCACGCCCATGGCGACCAGGTCATTGACCTGGCTGATCGGGGTTTTCATGCGCTGTTCCACCACACCTTGCCAATTCATCTCCGGAGCCAGAGGTTCGAGCACCTTCAAGCCCGCAGTATTGAGATTCAAGCGGCTATTCTTGCATGTATCGTCCACGCTGACAAAGGGCGCGAGTTTTCCCAACGCTTCCCGGTCCCAATCCGGCAGAAGCAGAAGCTCCTCCAGGTCGTGCAGGGGTTCCGGGGTCAGGCCCGGCGCGGCCCCGCCCGAGGGGGCGGCATCGAACGGCACCAGCCGTTCCACCAGCCGTTCGATCAGATGGGTCGGAATCCCCTCGCGGGAGGCCAATCGGGTCAGGATCGCCCGCAACTCCAGGTTCAGATGGCCATCCTCCTTGCGCAGCGCGTTGAGGTTCCAGCGCCGCCCCCCATCCTCGATCATGGCTTCGGCCTCGCCGTCCGGGTTGTCCGGCAAGGTGACCGGCATGGCCCACGGTTCGCGCGGGTGATCGATCATGCCGCCCTGCATGCCGTCGAGGGTCAGGATCGCCACCACCCAGGTCAACAGCGACTGGGCGTGACGATGGGCCGTTTCCAGCTCCAGCTCCCGTTGCACCTGACGCATCTGGAACCGTTGCGAATCCATGCCGGCGTAGACCAGCGGCACCAGAAAGGCGATGGCCGCCAGGGTGACCAGCAGCACCATGCCCCGTTCGCCGGCCCGTTCGCGCCGTGGGGGCGGTTGTGCCGCGCCGGCCTGTTCGTACCGCCGTGCCGCGCCGGCCTGTATTCGCCGTGGGATCATGGTTGCACCCGTGGTTGAATGACCGGCATGGGGGTGAGATGGACGATCAGGTTCCAGGGGCCGATGTCCTTCCAGGTGAAACGCCAGCGGAGCGCCTTCCACGGGGTTTGCGCCCCCTCGCCGAAGGGACGCCACTCCTGGGGGTCGAGCAGGTCATAGGCCAGTTCGTCGAGATTCCTGTCGATGGTCAGGGTCACCACCGCCTCTTTCCGATCGCGGCCCGCCGGCAGGATCGCCCGTTCCCAGATCATCCCCTTCTCCTCGACCTTGGAACGCCAGCGGTAGAGCACCTCCACCCGCGGTCCCATGCGCCATTCGGGAACCAGGTCGCCACGACAGCGCAGGACCAGAAGCTCCTTGCCCTCGCGGATCAGACGCGCCGGGGGCTCCTTTTCCAGATGTTCGATGTCGCGACGGATCACCCGTTTGAGATGGTTCCACAGATGGACGGTCTCGGCGCGCTCCTCCAGCAGACGTGTCCGCGTCGCGCCGGAGCGCACCGTCTGATAGACCCCGGTCATGATCAGGGCGGCGATGCTCAGGGCGATCAGGGCTTCGATCAGGGTGAAACCGGCGCGCGCGGGACGGGGTTTTGTCTTGGCGGTCCATTCGTTCAAGGTCTGGGTGAAACCGGCGCGCGCGGGACGGGGTTTGCGCGCGGTGGGGCCGCCCTCCGGGGGGAGACCGCCCTGTCTTGCGTCGGTTTTCACGATCCCGGCCATTGAAACCGTTCGGCGAACAGGATGGTTCTTTCGCGCGCCACCTCGATGTGCGCGATCTGGCCGCGTCCGTCCTCGGTGCGGCGGATGCGGCGGCTCCAGGTGTACAGGCGTCCGCCCATCTCCTCCTCGCCGGTCAACTCCTCGGGGGTGACCGGCCAGCCGGCGGCGAAGAAGAGTTCCATCTGATTGCTGGCGACCTGGGCCGCGCCCAGTCGCTCCTCGAGCCGGTACTGGGTGTCGGTTTGCTTGTTCAGGATCGCGCCGATGGCCACGAACAGACCGCCGATCAGGGCCATGGCGACCAGGATCTCCAACAGGGTGAAACCGCGCGCATGCCGGGAGGCTATTCCCATCGTTTCAGTCCCGCTTCCAGGCGTGGTTGGCTCCATTCGGGACGATAGGAGACGGTGAAGCCGTCCGGTTCCGTGTTGGAGGCGAACTGCACCAGGATCGGCTTGATCGGCCCGAAGCGGGTGAAGGGGATGGCCAGTTCGCTCAAGTCGGCCAGATCGCTTTTGTCCGGGATCCAGATCAGCCGCCCTTCGGCGGGGTTCAGGCGTCCGGGGGTCAAAAGGGGATCGGCGACCGGCAGAAAGGTCTCCCCGTCGCGCACCTCGGGGTGATAGCCCCCCTGGGTCAGATCGAGGCGCAGGCGGTAATCGGCCAGGCCCGAGGCGCCCTGATCCCGCAACCAGATCAATACATGGCGGAAGCGGTTGGCCGAAACGCGCAGCCCCTCCAGTTTGTGCGGTGCCAGGTGGGGGATCACCAGGGAGAGGAGAATCGAAACCAGAAACAGGGTGACCATCACCTCCAGCAACGTGAAGCCGTTGACCGGACGGCGTGGCGTCACGGCTTGATTTCCAGGTTCCAGGAGGTGATGTCCCCGTTCTTGCTCTCGCCGCCGGGCATGCCGTCGGCGCCCAGGGACATCAGGTCGTAGGCCCCGTGCAGACCGGGGGAGAGATAGACATAGGGATTGCTCCACGGATCGACCGGCGGTTTGGGCAGATACCCCTCCGAACGCCAGCGACGGGGGATCGGTTCGCTCTCCGGTTTGGTGACCAGCGCCTGCAAGCCCTGCTCGGTGGTGGGGTAGGTGTTGTTGTCGAGGCGGTAGAGGTCCAACGCTTGGCCGATGGACTGGATGTCGAGCACGGCCTTGGTCTGCCGGGCCTCGTCGGGACGGCTCATCACCTTGGGGATGATCAGGGTGGCGAGGATGCCGAGGATCACCACCACCACCATGATTTCGATCAGGGTGAAGCCGGCTTGGGAGAGGCGGAGTGGCGGAGCGTATAGGGTTGATTTCATGCGTTGATCTCACTTTATGCTTTGGATTGGTTGGCCCGTCACGGTCATTCCAGCCAGAAATCGTTGGCTGCCAGGGGGTCGAGGAGTCGTTGCGCCCCATCCGGGGCCAGGATCCTAGGCGCCCGGTCGATCTCTCCCCGTTCGTGGATCAGTCGGTCGATGGTGAGCAGGAGTCCCGTGAGCGCGCCATGGCGTTCGATGGCCTGTTTGGCGTAATGGGAGCAGTTGGGGTGCGAGGGACACCGATCGCCATCCACGCGACTTATCGTATGGGAATAGAGTCGCAAGGGGAAGAGCAGCCATTGGACGACCGGATCGGACTGGGCCCGTTTAACCTCGGGAAGGGGGTGGTATTCGAGGGGGTTCTCGTTGGCGTGGGCCGGGCTGGTGGCGCGGCAGAGGGCCAGGAGTGCCAGGATCGCGATTCCGGGGAGAGTCCCGCGAGCGGTTTGGGGCGGAAGGGCATGGGGGGGCATCGAAGACATGGCGACGACTCGTTCGGGGTGATTGTCGTGGAACGACCGTGACGCGGGAGGTTCCGAGACTCCATCATGCAAATTCGTGGCGCGACGTGCAAGATCTTCGTATCCAGAGGAGCGCGGCGATCTCAACATCTTGTAACATTTTGTGGGGATTTGAAAAACAATTCCATGTTGCGCGCCTTTCGTGTTAGAATGAAAAATGCCGAATTTGATTTGGATAAATGGGTGTTTATCGTGAATCGACCATCTCTTGTAACTTGACATGATGGGGGGATACCCCCTCACCCCTCGTACCATGGACCGCCCTTCGGGAGTTCCATGGTACGAGGCTGTTTGTTGATTCCCTGAATGGAATCGCCAAACCTGTCACGAAGCGGAAAAATCGATTCGTGCGTCTCAAATTGCCGCGCAATTTGGCGGGCCATGAATGGCCCGCGTCGGCTGTTTGGCAGGTGCAAACAGCCTCTAAGCTCTGTCGGGGGTCGCTCGTGGAGGTTGCATCCAACGGGGATCCTGTGACCGCGCTCTCCCTGGGGCTGCGCCCTGGATTGTCGGAGCTGGTCCAGGCCCATCTGCCCGGATTGACGCGCCGGATCATCGGCGAGGAGGTCGAGCGTCTGCGCGCCGAGGCCTTTTCCGTGCCCGTGGAGCCGGCCTTGCTGGCCGAGGCGTTGCGGCAGGCCTTCGAACCTCTGGTGGAACGGACCGCTCGCGAAACCGCCCGAATCATGTTGCGGGATATCCTTCCCGAAATGGCCGAACGCTTGGTCCGCGAAGAGATCGCGCGGATTGGCCAATCGGATTGATCGGTTACCCTGGGAACTCCCGAAGGGAGGTCCATGGTACGGGGGGTGAGGGGTTCTCCCCCCATCATGCAAGTTGGACCCTATCGTTCATGAACGCTTCGGAGAAATAGGACCATGGGTATGGTGAATCCCCGCCTGTCTGGAAAGAGCCTTCGCATGGCGCGCGCGTTGGGCGTGCCCAGTCTCTTGGCCCTGGCGTTGTTGCTGACTCCGTGTTCGGTTCTTGCGGCGGATCCCCCGGCCAAGGAGGCTCCGGCCAAGAAGGAAGCCGCCAAGGAGGCTCCGGCCAAGAAGGAAGCCGCCAAGGAGGTCCCGGCCAAGAAGGAAGCCGCCAAGGATGCTCCGGCCAGGGATGCGGCGGTTGAGGCGCTGCGCGCGGCCTCCGAGGCCGAGGCCAGGAAGGATCCCAAGGCGGTGGAGTTGTTCGTGAAGGCAGCGGGCCTGGCCGCCGAGGCCGGGCGTCAACCGGAGGTGGCGGTGGCCAACGAGGCGATCGTGCGTCTGCGCGAGGCGCTGCCGGCCAAATACGACGAGAAGTTGGCCAGCGTGGCCGGTTTCGCTCCAGAGAAGATGATCGCCGCCCGTGCCTGGTCCGCCTTGAACCAGGAGGCTGCGGCGCTGATGGCGCGCGGCGATGCCAACGGCGCCCTGGAGAGGGCCGGCAAATCGGTGGAGATGGCCAAGAGCGAGTTCGGGGAGAAGCACTATACCGGGCTGGTGGCGTTGCGCGAGCGGGCGCTGTTGTTGTTCCAGATGGGGGTGGCCCCGGATGCCGCCGCCGGACTGGAAGCCGCCCATGCCCTGGGGGTGGAGATCCTGGGCGCCGATCATCCGGAAACCCTCAAGCTGCTCGGTCAGCAGGCCGACCTGCACGAGGCCGTCGGCAACATGGCCAAGGCGCTGGGGATCCGCGCGGCGGTGGTCAAGGGGTGGAGCGAGGCGGTCGGCGCGGATCATCCGGTGACCCTGGACAACGGTTTGGCCCTGGCGCGTCTGCACCTGAATGTCGGGGACGTGGCGTCGGCCCACAAGATTCTGACCGGCGCGCGTCCCTTGTATGAGAAGGCGTTGGGGGTCAACCATCCGCGTCTGGCCGACTGTCTGACCCTGACCGCCGCCACGCTGGCCCGCCAGGGGGATCTCAAGGGGGCCTTGGCGCTCTACGACCAGGCGGCGGGGATCCATCGGGTGGCGCTTCTGCCCACGGCTCCGAGCGCCTTGAGCGCCCGTGTCGAGGCCGCGGAGTTGATTCGCAAGGAGGGTCGGTTCGACGAGGCCCGCAAGAGTCTGGAAGAGGTGATCGAACTGGCGAAACAGGATCCGGCGGGGCAACAGGCGCTGCTCGATGCCCTGGGGGCGTTGGCGTCGGTGCATGAGGACGCCGCGGAGTACGACAAGGCGGAACCTCTGATCCTGGAGGTCTTGAAGGGCGAGGAGGCGCTTCTGGGGGTCGAGCATCCCAATTTGTTGGCCACCCGGAACCGTCTGGCCGGGGTCTACCGCCGCCAGGGGCGGCTGGCCGAGGCCGAAAAGCTCTACGCCAAGGTTCTGGACGGCTACCGCAAGATCGTGGGCACCGAGCATCAGGCCTCGATCAACGTGATGAACAATCTCGGACTGGTGCTCGAGAACGAGGGGCTTTTCGACGAGGCCGAACCGTTGTTGCGCGCGGCGGTGATGGGTTCGAAGAAGGTCGCGGGGGAGGATCATCCCGAAACCCTGGCCACGCTGAACAATCTGGCCCTTCTGCACGAGAGCCAGGGCAACTTCGAGAAGGCCGAACCCCTGTATCGCCAGGCGATCGTCTCTTCCGCCAAGACGCTCGGGGAGAAGCATCCGGACAGCGTGGCCTTCGTGAACAACCTGGCCTATCTGATGATGCTGCAACAGAACCACAAGGAGGCCGGACCGCTCTTCGAGAAGGTGTTGGCCCAGTGGAGCGAGCTGTTCGGCGAGGGACATCAAAAGACCTTGAAGGCGATGAACAACCTGGCGCGGGTCAAGCACAAGCTCGGCGCCAGGGAGGAGGCGGAAGCGCTTTTCAAGAAGACGCTGGCCAAGCGTCAGGAGGTGCTCGGACCCAGACACATGGACGTGGTGCGATCCATGCGCGACCTGGGCGCCCTGTATCTGGACATGGGACGCCTCAAGGAGGCCGAGGAGTTGTTGCGCGGCGCGTTGCAACTGGGCGAGGAGGTGCTCGGCAAGCAGCATCCGTACACCTTCGAGGCGCTCAATGCCCTGGCCGACGTGCTGGAAGCCAAGAAGGACGAACCCTCCCTCAAGGAGGCCTTCACGGTGCGGCGCGAGGGGTTCGACCGGCGCACCGGGTTCTTGAACCGCATGCTGTGGGCCACGGGTGACAACGCCCGCGAGGGGTACATCCGTCTGCATCGCGAGGAGCTGAACACCTTCCTGAACCTGGTCACCCGTCAGGATGCCAAGGTGGGTGGCAGGGAGTTGATGGACATCGGCATGCAGCGCAAGGGGATGCTGCTCAAGGTGACCGCCGAGATGCGTCAGGTGGTGCAGTTGTCGAAGAATTCCCAGCTCGAGGCGATCGGTCGGCGTTTGACCGCAGCGCGCAAGAAGTTGGCCGCCCTGACCCTTTCCGGTCCCACCCCCGAGACCAAGGATAACCATCTCAAGACCCTTCACGAACTCGAGGATAGCGTCGATCGGCTGCAACTCGAGCTGGGACGGGCCAGCAAGCGGTTCCGGCGTTCGGTGGACGCGGTGACGGTGGACAAACTGGTGGCCCATCTGCCCGAGGACGCGGTGCTGGTCGATTTTCTGATCTACGGCGATCAGGGCAAGAGCCGTCTCGTGGCCGGTGTGCTGCGGCGCGAGAAAGATGGCCCGGTCTTCGACATGATCCCCTACGACACCGACATGGAGACGATGCAAAAGGCGATCGTCGCCTATCGCACCTCGATCCAGGAAGAGGGTATCGAGGACGAGGAGTTGATCAAGGCCGGTCAGGAGACCTACGATCTGATCTGGGCGCCGCTCAAGAAGGCCCTCGGCGGTCGGGAGAAGGTCTATGTGGTGCCGGACGGGATGTTGAACATTCTCCCCTTCAACGCGCTGGCCGATGAGGATGGGAACTGGCTGGCCAAGACCCTGGATCTGCACATCCTCACTTCGAGCCGGGATCTGATCCCCTCGGAGATTCCGGCGGCCAAGGGTGGGTTGTTGATTCTGGCCGGACCGGATTACAACTCCGACAAGGTGGTGGAACGCGAGGTGATCGCCGAGATCGCCGGCAAGCGGTCGGCTGCCTCCGGCGAGGTCAAGGAGGGGATGCGCGCCTTCTCGAGCGGCATGCGCGGATTGCATTTCGATCCCCTGCCCGGCGCCGAAAAGGAGGGCAAGCTGATCATCAGCCAGGCCAAGGGGGTGGACGAAAAGAAGGAAAGTCGGATCTACCTTCAGAACGACGCCCAGGAGAAGGTGGTTCAGTCGATCGAGGAGCCGCCGGAGATGCTGCATGTGGCCACCCACGGCTTCTTTTTGAAGCCGGACGACAGCCTGCGCAAGCGTCTGCTCAAGATGCAGCGCGGCGGCGAGGTGCCTTTGCCGCCTCCGGGGGACAACCCGTTGCTGCGTTCTGGTCTTGCTTTTGCAGGCATCAACGGAAATGCCACTTATCTGGGTGAGATCGATACCCGAAATGATGGGGTATTGACCGCGCTCGAGGTGTTGGGGCTGGATCTCACCGGCACCCGGCTGACGGTGCTTTCCGCCTGCGAAACCGGTCTGGGCGAGATTCACGAGGGCGAGGGTGTGTATGGTCTGCGTCGCGCCTTCCAGGAGGCGGGTTCCGAAGCGGTGATCGCCTCGTTGTGGGAGGTGAGCGACGCGGGAACCCAGGCGTTGATGACCGGGCTTTACAAGCGCATGTTGCAGGGCATGAGCGCCCATGACGCGCTGCGCGAGTCGCGTCTGGAGATGATCAACTCCCAGGAGTGGTCCTATCCGTATGTCTGGTCGGCTTTCATGCTGGTGGGGAAATAGGGGTTGACGATCATCGAATCGCCACGACGCCATCGGCCTCTTGTCGGTGGTTGAACGAGAAATATCGGGCTGAAGGACCAACCGGGCATTCAATCTGGTGGGTAAACCGTAAGGAGAGAGCAGATCATGGCCAAGCGCATCGAAATGACCCCGTTTCGTCCCCTGGAGATCTTTTCGCACACCCTGCAACGGGCGCAGGAGGGGGTGCGGGTCGATGTTCCGGGCGATGAGATGTTGCTCAGGGCCGAATACATCCGCCATGGTCAGGATCTGCTGCTGCGTGGCACCGGCGAGCACGCCGGACAGACGATCCTGGTTCCTGGATATTTCCTGCTGGCCACCCCGCCGGATCTCTACACCGCCGAAGGGGCGCGCATCACCGGCGACCTGGCGGTTCGTCTGGCCGGTCCGGTGGCTCCCGGCCTCTACGCCGAGGTGGCCCCAGGCGCGAGCCAGACCGGCATCGGCACGGTGGATACGGTCTCCGGCGAGGCATCCATCATGCGCGGTGGGGTGAAGATTCCGGTCACCCAGAGCATGGCCCTGATGGAAGGGGATATTGTCCAGACCGGTGAGAAGGGGGCCGTCGGTCTGATCTACGCGGATAAATCCACCGTCGCCCTGGGCGACAACGGTCGTCTGGTGATCGAGAAGATGGAGTTCGATCCCGCCGCCGGAACCGGTAAATCCTCGACCAACGTGGTGCAGGGTGTCTTCACCTTCACCAGCGGCGCGGTCGCCAAGATGGGACCGAACAACATGGTCTTCAAGACCCCGGTGGCCGAGATCGGCATCCGGGGCACCACGGTGGCCGGTCAGGCCCAGGCCGAGGGCAAGGAGAACACCATCACCCTGTTGCAGGATGCCGATGGTGGCGTGGGTCAGATCTCGGTCACCAACGCGGCGGGCACCCAACTGCTCAATCAAATCAACCAGACCACCGCGATCAAGAGCTTCAACGTGGCGCCGCCCCAGCCGTTCATCATGCCCGCCAACCAGGTCGCGCAACGGTACGGTTCGGCCACCAAGGCCCTGCCGCCGCCGCAGCAGATCCCGACCTTCAAGGGCGATCCGCGCCACGCCCAGGATGCCAAGAAGGGGGGCGACAAGAAGGAGGGCGACAAGAAGGAAGGCGACAAGAAGGAAGGCGAGGGCGAGAAGAAGGAAGGCGACAAGAAGGAAGGCGAGGGCGAGAAGAAGGAAGGCGACAAGAAGGAAGGCGAGGGCAAGGAAAAAGAAGGCGACAAGAAGGAGGGCGAAAAGAAGGAAGGCGAGGCCGAGAAGAAGGAAGGCGAGGCCGAGAAGAAGGATGCCGAGAAAAAGGATGTCGAAGCCAAGGTCGCCGCCGACACCAAGGAGAGCACCCCCAAGACGAGCGCCGAGGCTGCCCAGGATGTCAAGGCTGCCCAGGATGTCAAGGCTGCCCAGGTGATCGCCCAGATCTTCGGTGCGCAAAAGGATACCACGCTGGTCGGCAACTCCCTGCCTCTGGCCAACCCCGAGGTGAGTTCCTCCGCGCTGCAAAAGGATCTCGCGGACAAGGGGATCGCCTCTTCCAGTGGCAAAAGCATCGAGTTGCTCGTCAGCCAGACTGCCAAGACCGGAAGCGATATCCTCTCGAACAGCGTCACCAATATGCTGACGGACAGCACCAAGGCGATTCTGAACTCCAGTGACCTCACCCAGGTCGTCAGCCAGGGTACCAAGTCGCTGACAAGCTCCTCGCAGACCGATATTCTCAAGACGGTCACGCAAACGCAAACGGTGGTTGTCGAAACCAACACCACCACGACCACGACTCCGGTCGTGACGGCCCGCTCTTTCAAAGTCGCGGACGATTATCTGGTCGGCGCACGGGTCTATGTGGACGCCAATGGGGACGGCCTGGCCCAGACCGGTGAATTCGTCGGTCTGACCGGCGCGGGTGGCGCGATCAGCTTCACCAGCACGTTGCAGGGAGACCTCATCGTCGAGGGTGGCACGGAGGAGAAGACCGGCGTTGCCAACACCATGATCCTCAAGGCGCCCGTCGGCGCGTTGATCGTCAATCCGCTCACCACGCTGGTGCAGGAGTATCTGGAGCGGCATGAAAATGCCACTCTGGCGGACGCCAAGGCGGTGATCCGGAGCACCTTCGGGCTGTCGGATGTCGATCTGGCCACCTTCGATCCCCTGGCCAACCCGACCAGCAGCGCCGCTCTCGCCATGCAGAAGGCGATCACCCAGATCGGCACGATCATGCACTATGTCAAGCCCGGCAAGTTCGCGGATGCCATGGGTGCGTTGATGGGGACGATCGAGGCGCACGGTTCGGGTCATCTGGATCTGGGGGACAGCGCGACCCTGGCGAATCTGTTGAACTCCGGGGGGTTGATCGATCCCAACGATCTGACCAAGATCGTCGCGATCAACGACAAGATCAAGTCCGCCGCTTCCATGGACGGGTTGGGCAACGAGGCGCCGACCGGCCTGGTGACGATTGCCGGCAGCGCCATGGAGGATGCGACCCTCACCGTCTCCAACACCTTGAGCGATGCCGACGGCATAACGGGCGACATCACCTATCAATGGCTGGCCGATGGAGTGGTCATTTCGGGCGCGACCACCAATCAGTTCACCCTGACCCAGAATCAGGTGGGCAAGGCGATCACGGTCAAGGCGAGCTACACCGACGATCGCGGCAAGGTCGAAACCAAGGCCAGTGCCGCCACCGAGAAGGTGGCCAATGTCAACGATCCGTCCATGGGCACGGTCTATTTGAAGGATTACGCCACCCAGGGGACCATCGGCAACCAGACCGTCGTCAAGGAGGGGCAGACGTTGCAGGCTGCGGTTTCCGTCCTGGCCGACGAGGACGGGGTGGGAACGCTGCACTACCAGTGGTTCTCCGATGGCCATGCGATCGCCAACGCCACGGGCTCCGCCTTCACCTTGCGCGAGGCCGATGTGGGCCGGAAGATCTCGGTGCAGGTGAGCTTCCACGATGGGTACAACCATGAGGAGATCTTGCCGGTTTCCGCCGAAACGCGCACCGTGGCCTCCTTGAATCCGAATCTCAACGGCAAGGTGTCGATCGTTCAGACCACGCCGCAGTATGCCTCGGAGGTCGAGGACGTCAGCTCCGAGTGGTCGATCAGCCTCTGGTCCGCGAAGCAGGCCCTGGGCGCGCCGGACACCACCGCCTATGGCGACTTTTCCACCGCCTGGGCGCCGGGTCGCATGAACTCCCAGGATGAAGAGTACCTTTCGGTGCTCTTCGACACCCCGGTGCATGCCAACGGCGTGACCATTCACGAAACCTGGGGCAATGGCTTCGTCCTGGCCATCGATCTGCTGGATCTCCAGGGGGAGTGGCATCAGGTCTGGACCGGTCTGGACACCAGCCAACCGGGTGAGGTGGCCGAGTTCGATGTGGCGTGGCAGACCACCGAGTATGCGGTGAATGGCTTGCGGGTGCATGTCGATACCGAACACGACATGGCGACCTACGAGGCCATCGACGCCATCGAACTGCATGGCGGCGTATCCACCTTCCAGACCCTGACCGCGCACATCGACGACGCGGACGAGGTTTACGGCAACGTCAGCTATCAATGGTATGCCGACGGCAGCGCGATCGCGGGGGCCACGGGTCAGAACTTCACCGTGCGCCAGGCCGATCTGGGCAAGGCGATCACGGTGCGCGCCAGCTATCTGGATGGGGAGAACAACGCCGAGAATCCGCTCAGCGCGTCCACGTCGGTGGTGGTCGCCGGCGAGAACCAGAACCCGGTGATCACCAACGCCTCGTATGTCACGGTCAACGAGAACGCCGCGAGTTATGTGTTGACCGCCCAGGGCACGGATCCGGAAGGGGGAACGCTCACCTGGTCGTTGTCGGGCGTGGATGCGGGGCTGTTTGATCTGAATGCCTCGGGTGTGCTGTCGTTCAAGGTGGTGCCGGACTATGAGCATCCGGCTGATGGCGATCACAACAACACCTATCAGATCACCCTGACCGCCACGGACAATCAGGGTGCGGAGACCACCCGGTCGATCGACGTGTATGTGGCCAATCTCAGCGACACCCCCAACAGCACCTTGACCATTCTCGAACTCACCCAGCATGCCAGCGCGGTTGAGGGAAAAAGCAGTCAGTACTCCTCCATCAGTTGGAGTGCCGAGCAGGTATTGGGATTGCCCAATACGTTTGATTATGGGGACATCACCACCTCCTGGGCTCCTGCCGGCATGAACGGCAACGACGAGTACCTGTGGGTGTCGTTCGATACCCCCGTGCATGCCACCGGGGCCACGATCCGCGAGACCTGGGGCAACGGATTCGTTACCGGGATCGATTTGCAGGATACGGATGGCATTTGGCATTACGATGTCTGGACCGGCACGGATCCGAGTCTGCCGGGCAGCCCGGTCGATTTCACCGTGCATTGGAATGCCACCGAGTATCTGGTTCAGGCGCTCAACGTGCATGTGGATACCGATCATGACCAGTCCGCCTGGGAGGAGATCGACTCGATCCAGTTGCACTCCGCGCCGCTCGTGGGGCAGACCCTGACGACGCAGTTGCGCGACGCGAATGGCACGCCGAGCGGCGTGCAATACCAGTGGTATGCGGATGGCGTGGCCATCGCCGGGGCCAATGGCGCGACTTTCGAGGTGGCCTCGGCCCAGGCGGGCAAGGCGATCACGGTCCAGGCGACCTATACCGAGAGTGGCGGGATCCATTCGGTCGCGACCAGCGTGGGCACCTCGCCGGTGACGAACGTCACCGGTACGTTCACGGCCAACAATCTGAATCTGGCTGAGAGCTTCACCGAGGACGACGAATCGGTGGTCTTGAACGACATCGTGATCACCGATGCCGATCCGCTCGCGACCTTCACCGCCACCCTGACCCTCTCCGACTCGCGCGCCGGGTCGTTGGGCACCGGCACGATCCACGGTGTCACCTCGCATTTCAACGGTCTGACCTGGATGGTCACCGGCGATGCGGCGACGGTGAATGCCCATCTGGCCGAGGTCGAATATCTGCCGGCGAACAACTGGAATGAAAGCTTTTCCATTGTGACCTCGGTTTCGAACGATCTGGGTTTTCTGGCGACCGGTTCCAAGGCGATTGCCGGAACCGCGCTCGATGATCTGCCAGTCGTCACCAATCTCGGCGCCTCGGTGGGCCTGGGATCGAATGCGACCGTGTTCGATCTGCCGAATCTGTTCATCACCGATCTCGACAACACCAGCGTGACGGTGACCTTGACCCTGCCGGGCAGCGTGACCGGCACCTTCTCCACCGCCACCGCCGGAACCGGGGCGACCGCCGTCACCTCGACCTTTGCGGATGGTGTCTGGAGCGCGAGCGGTGACATCGCCCATGTCAACACCCTGTTGGCCGGGGTCGCCCTCACCCTGAGCAGCGCGCCCAACACCGACACCACCCTTCCCATCGCCGTGTCGGTGAACGATGGCCAGGTCACGGGATCGCTCTATCTGCGCGGCGCGATCATCGGCACCTATCACGACGATCGGCTGGAAGCCCCGGATGGCACGGGGTGGGTGTTGCGTGGCATGGACGGGAACGACACCCTGATCGGCGCCAGCGGCAACGATACCCTGGAGGGCGACTACGGCAACGATATCCTGGATGGTGGCGCCGGGACGGATATCTTGCGGGGTGGGTACTCCGGTTCGACCCCTTCGAGTTCGGATTACGGTCGCGATCTGTTCGTGATCGGGCCAAGCAGCGAGGGCGCGGATCTGGCCAAGGCGGACACGATCCAGGATTTTCACCACACCGATTCCTGGTCCGAATGGTCGAGCATCGGCTGGAATGGTGGCGACCGGATCGGTTTGAAGGGAACTCTGAACTTCAACGACATCGGTTGGGAGCAGGGTTCCGGAATTTACGCGCAAGATACGATCATCCATCTCACGGCCAACCACGATCCGTTGGCGATTCTCAAGGGTGTGTCGGCCTCCAACCTGACCGCGCAACACTTCGTCCACATGAGCGCCACCGAGCGGACCCTGACCGGCACGGCGGGCAACGACGGACTGGTGGGCGGCATGGGGAACGACACCATCAGCAGCACCGGAGGCAGCGATACCATTCAGGGCGGCGGCGGAAACGACCGGATCGTGGTTTCCGGCAAGAGCGGCACGTTCGTGGATCGCATCGATGGTGGCGACGGACAGGATACGCTTGCCATCCAATATGGCACGATCCAGGGCATCGACGATTTCGTCACCCGTGGCTTGACCAACGGGACCCATGCCTGGACCGATGCCAGTGGCGGCCAGTTGGTTTTCAAGGATATCGAAACCGTTGAATTCGCGGATGCCAGCTACCATCTGGTGATGAGCAACCCGAATTATGATGTGAGCTATCTGTTTGGCGGGTACTATTTTTACTCGACGGACACGATGGAGGTGCGTTTGTTCGAGGGTCCGGACAATGGCTACGACAACAATGTCGTGGATGCCTCCATGCTCTTCGCGGGGGTGCCGGGTGGGGTCACGATCACCGGAACCGGTACGACCAACGATCTGATCGCGGGCACGATATTCGTGGATCGCATCGAAAGCGGCGGCGGCGATGATTATGTCCGCTCCGGTGGTGGCGCCGATACCGTGCTGTTGGGCGCGGGTCGGGATGTGCTCTATCTGGAGGGTGCGGCGCGTCACGAAACCCTGCTCGATGGTGGCGATGGCATCGACTGGCTCCACTTCGGGTTCAAGGACCAGATGATCCCGCAAACCTTCTCCCTGGCCCAGGCCAAGCTGAGCGGGCTGGTGGTGAATTTCGAGAACCTTTTCGGCGGGGATGGCATCGATCGTCTGAGTGGCGACGAGGGGGCCAACGAGATCCGTGGCGGTGGGGGTTCCGATCATCTGTACGGCGGGGCCGGAGACGATACCCTTGACGGCGATCAAGGACCGACCAGTTCGGGATCGAACTATCTGGATTATTACAATCTCTCCTATTGGGGGGTCGGCAGCGGCGACGACACCCTCGAGGGTGGTTTGGGCAACGATACCCTGACGGGCGGTTACGGGGCGGACACCTTCGTTGTCGGTTCGGATGTGATCCAGATCGTCAACGGCGTCACCACCATCGGCGGCACGGACACGATCAGCGATTTCGATGCCACGCAGGATGTCATCGATGTGCGTGATCTGTTGACCGGACTGGGTTACACCGGCACCCAGCCGATCACCGATGGCTGGTTGCAACTGGTGCAGTCGGGATCGAACGTTCTGGTGCAGGTGGATGTGAATGGCGCGACCCTGGGCGCCTTCGACGCCCCCAGCACCTACACCCTGTTCACGGTCAACAATGTCCAGACCACGGCGCTGGATGGTCGCATTCTCCCCGGCGTGGGCAATCAGACCCTGACCGGCGATTCCAGCAACAACACCTGGACCGGTGGCATCGGCAACGACCGGCTGGAGGGGCTGGATGGATCCGACCGGCTCACGGGTGGGTATGGGGATGATAGCCTGATCGGTGGCGACGGATACGATCACAGCTCTTACGGTGGCGGACTGTACGGTGGACCGGGCAACGATCAACTGTATGGCGGGAACGGCACGGATTCGCTGTATGGCGGTTCCGGCGACGATCTTTTGGATGGCGGTCAGGACGACGACTACTCGGATTACCTGAGTGGCGATGAAGGGAACGATACCCTGGTTGGCAAGGGGACGCTCACGGGTGGCGACGGGGATGATTATCTCCGTGGCAGTGGTTCGTTGTATGGTCAGAACGGCGATGACGAGCTGTATGGTTTGGCCACGAACGATGTCTTGTACGGCGGTGCGGGGTCGGACCTGTTGTTCGGGGGCGCGGGCAACGATACCTTCGTGATCGACGGTTCGGAGATCCGGTACGATTATTATTACGATGTCCAGGGCAACAGTCACACGCGTTATGTGCTGTTGGGCAGCGATCGGATCGTGGATTTCAATCCAGCCGAGGATACCCTCAATCTCGTCAATCTGTTGTTTTACACCCTTTCCTATTCCGGCAGCGATCCGTTTGGAGATGGTTGGCTTCTGGCCGAACAGGTGGGGAGCGATACCGTGATCCGGATCGATCTGACTCAGACCGGTCATGTAAGCGCCTCTTCCCAGATTCTCGTGACCCTGGAGGGGATACAGGTCGATGCGTTGATCACCGGGATCCAACCGGCTGGAATCGTCATCGATCGGACGATCCAGGGAACCCCCGCCAATGAAACCCTGAATGGCGGCGCGGGGCTTGATCATCTTCATGGTTCAAGCGGGGACGATATCTTGAATGGCAAGGCCGGTGATGACCATCTGGCCGGCGATTCCGGGAACGATACCCTGTGGGGGGATGATGGCAACGATACGCTGTCGGGTGGCTTTGGACGCGACACCCTGTATGGCGGCAACGGCAACGATACGCTGGATGGCGGTGGTCTGGACCTGGATGGCGATTATTACGACTTTGGGGGGTATTATTATTACGATCGTTTGCATGGCGACGCCGGCGATGACACCCTCACCGGTTTTGGCGAGATGTATGGCGGGGATGGCAACGATCATCTGACCGGTATGGGGCAGATGTGGGGTGGCGATGGGAACGATGTCATCTCCGGCAATGGATACCTGTATGGCGAGGAGGGGATCGATATCCTGACCGGTGGGTCTGGAGACGATTATTTGAGCGGTGGTGCCCGCTCCGACACCCTGACCGGTGGCGCGGGTTCGGATCTGTTCCTGTTCGACTACCACACCATCACCAGGGTCTGGAACGAAGATCTCGATCAATACGAGTTTCTGTCGGGAGACGCGGATCTCATCACCGACTTTTCCGCCGAGGACCACCTGGATTTTTCGGGCATGCTCAGCGAGGTCGGGTATTCAAACAGCTATTACAACTATTACTACAATACAGGTAACTACTATTACGGTTATTACTACAACAGCTACAGTGGTAATCCGTTTGGGGATGGCTGGCTGAAAGCCGAACAGGTCGGCAATGACGTGGTGATCCGGCTGGATACCACCGGGACGGGGAATTTCGGTGCCGGATCCATCGAGGTGGTCACGTTGCAGGGGATCACGGTGGCGATGCTGAACAACAACATCTTCCCCGGTGGTCCGGAGGTGGCGTTGGCGCTCGATGGCACGAACGGGAACGACACCCTGTTGGGCAATACCGGTGACGATACCCTGAATGGCTTCTCGGGCAACGATATCCTGGTGGGTGGTTTCGGAGACGATCATCTCTTCGGTGGTGCGAATCAGGATACCATCTACGGCGGTCCGGGCGATGATGAACTTTCCGGCGGGCTGGACGATGGCAGCACGAATTACCTGTACGGCGAGGCGGGCAACGACGCCCTGTCCGGTCGCGGCATGTTGTACGGTGGCCTGGGCGCCGACACGATCAACGGCGTGGGCACGCTCTACGGAGACGATGGTGACGGGGGTGGCGGTGCCGAGGATTGGGATATGATCACCGGCAGCGGCACTCTGTATGGTGAGGGCGGGGATGATATCCTGACCGGTCTGGGTGGGGATGATCAGTTGTTTGGCGGGAACGGCCTCGATACCCTGTTGGGTGGGGCTGGCAACGATCGGCTCAATGGGGGTGCCGGCGCGGACAACCTGACCGGTGGCGCGGGTGCCGACACGTTCGTGTTCGACTCCAGCGGCCTTGTCAGCGCCAATGGCGTGAAGGTGTCCAATGGCACGGATACGATCACCGATTTCGCCCTGGGCGACAAGCTCGATTTCACCTATGCGTTGTATCATGCCGGATATTCCGGTTCCAATCCGTTCGGCGACGGCTGGCTGGTGGCCACCGATGTGTCTGGCGATGTGGTGATCAACATGAAGGGCGGGGCAAGCTCCACCGGGTTTTCCACCCTGGTCATTCTGGAGAATGCCACCCTGGATCTGCTGTGGAACGCTGTCTCACCCGGCGGTCCGTCGGTCGCCCTTTCCATCGAGGGGAACGGGCTTGCCAACACCCTGTACGGCGGATCCTGGAACGATACCCTGTTCGGTCTGGCGGGGAACGATACCCTGATCGGCTATGCGGGCAACGACATCCTGCATGGCGGATCGGGCACGGACTACCTGTATGGGGATGTGGGTGACGATGTTCTGTATACCGGATCGTCGATAGCCGATGTTTTCTGGTATCAGGATTATGCTTACGGAGAGGGCGGCAACGACACTCTGTATGGGTGGAATCTGGATGGGACCATCGGCAGTGTGCAGGTTGGGTTGTATGGTGGGGACGGCGACGATGCTCTCTGGGGGATCGGTTCCCTCAACGGGGATGGCGGGAACGACACACTGATCGGTTCTTCCGGCACGTATGGCAGCCTCAACGGCGGCGATGGCAACGACCAGATTTCCGGTACGGGGGTTTTGCGGGGTGGCTATGGGGATGACATCCTCATCGGCCAGGACGGCGATGATGCGCTCCATTTTGGGGCCGGTATCGACACCCTGACGGGTGGAGCCGGCGCGGATACCTTCGTTCTGGATGAGAATCCGTTCACCGGATCCGGCGCGTCGAGCGTGGTGGATGGCATCGACACCATCACCGATTTTGGGGTGGGCGATACGATTGAGGTGTCGAACGCCCTGTATTCGGCTTGGTATTACGGCTCGGACCCGATTGCGGACGGGTGGTTGTATGCGGTTGAGGAGGGATCGAACACCCTGGTCTTGATCGATGTGGATGGGGGTGGCGACTCCTGGCAGACGCTGTTGAAGTTGCAGGGGGTTCAATTCGCGGATCTGGATCTTTCGGCGGTCCAATCCCGTGTGTTGAAGCATGTGGCTGGGGACGGCACGGAACTTGACAATGTTCTGACCGGAACGACCGGTGACGATACGGCGCATGGGGGGGGGCGCAACGATACCCTGTCCGGTGGCGATGGCAACGACACCCTGTATGGGGATTCGGGCAACGATACGCTCAACGGTCAGAGCGGCATGGATACGCTGTATGGCGGCTATGGCGCGGATATCCTCGATGGCGGGGATGGCAATGACCGGCTCGTCGGCTTCACCGACTTCACCACCTCCGACATCAATCTGGCGATCGGGGATGGCAATCGGGATACCCTGCGTGGTCAGGGTGGGGATGACGAGATGGTGGGTCTGGGCGACCTGCATGGCGGGGCAGGGAACGATGTCATCTTCGGTGGCGGCTATTTGAATGGTGACGAGGGCGACGATCAGATCACGGGCCTCGGCACCCTTGTCGGCGGTGCCGGAAACGATACCCTGACCGGCCTGGATGGGGATGATGCGCTTTCGGGTGGCGCCGGTTCGGACAACCTGACCGGCGGCTCGGGCGCGGATCTTTTCAAGCTCGATTCCGACAGCGTGATCATGGTCAATGGCGTCAAGAGCGTGGATGGCAGCGACATGATCCACGACTTTTCTCGCGCGGATGGGGATCGTCTGGATCTTTCGGGTGTTTTGTCGGCCATGGGGTATGCCGGCTCCGATCCCGTGGGCGACGGCTGGATTCAACTCACCGAGCAGGAGGTCGCGGGTTTTTCGGGACCGACGCGCACCGATTTGCAGATCCGTTTGGATGGCAATGGGGGCGGCGATGATTTCTCCACGGTGTTGGTGACCTTGAAGGGGGTGACGCTCTCCGCCTTCACCGGTTATGCCGGGACGAGCGGGGATGACGATGTGCATGGGACCTTCGCCCATGATTCCATGGCCGGTAACGAGGGGACGGACTATCTGTCCGGCGGTGGCGGGGACGATCAGGTGAGCGGTGGTGCCGGAAACGATTCGCTGTATGGTGAAGCCGGCGACGACAACCTCGATGGCGGCTTCGGCAACGACTACCTGGTGGGGGGTGCCGGGAATGATCGCTTGTCTGGCGGTGCCTGCACCAGCGGCGATACGTTGTATGGCGAGGATGGGGACGATTATCTGACCGGATACGGTTACCTGAACGGCGGCAATGGGAATGATGAACTCTCCGGCAGCGGTCAATTGTACGGCGATGCCGGCAACGACACGCTGATCGGGACCGGCACCCTGCATGGCGGTGAGGGAGACGATCATCTCACGGGTCTGGAAGGGAACGATCTTTTGTACGGCGATCGGGGATCGGACATCCTGACCGGCGGTGCGGGGGATGACACGTTCATCATCGACTACGATGTCCGATATTGGGATACCGTGTATCGCGTGGATGGCACGGATACCATCACCGATTTCTCTGCCGGGGACAAGCTGGATATTTCCGGGTTGTTGGGGTATTACGGCTATGGTTATTCTGGCCAGGATCCGATCGCCGAGGGTTGGATCCAGGTGAGCCGCGACGAGACCACCCAGGATGTGACGGTGAAGTTGGATACGACCGGATCGGGTGATTTCACCAACGCCATCACCCTGGTGGTTCTGCTCGATGCCAACCTCATCGATCTGACCAACGGCATGTTGCCAGCCGGTCCGGCGATTGCCCAGACGATCACGGGTGACAACGGCATGGATCGTTTGAACGGCGGCAGCGGCAACGACACGATTCACGGCCTGGGTGGAATCGATACCCTGTATGGCGGTGCCGGTGACGATATCATCCATGGAGGGTCGAACATCTACTACGGCTACTCCTACTATGAGAGCGAGAAACTCTACGGCGATGCCGGCAACGACACGCTGTATGGCGAGGAGGGGCAGGACGAACTGCGGGGCGGCACCGGCAACGACCATCTGTTTGGCGGCAACGACGGCAGTTGGGACTACCTGTATGGCGAGGCTGGCAACGACGAACTGGTGGGTCGCGGATCGCTTTATGGCGGCGAGGGTGACGACATCCTGAGCGGGTCCGGCTACCTGGAAGGTGGCAATGGCAACGATACGATCAGCGGCAGTGGTCGTCTGGAAGGTTCCGCGGGCAACGATATCCTGACCGGTCTGGAAGGCGACGACGTGTTTTATGGTGGCGCCGGGGATGACGTGATGACCGGTGGCGCGGGCGCGGATCGTTTCGTGTTTGACAGCGCGATCCTGGAATACACGGGCTATGCCAACGGTCGCTATCTCTATGCCTTGGCCGGCGCCAATCAAGTCGGGTATCAGGGGGATCGCATCCTTGATTTCCAGGCCGGTGACACGTTGGATTTTTCCAATCTTCTGTATTATATGGGCTACAGCTATTATACCACCAATCCCTTTGGCGATGGTTGGTTGCAAGCTGTGCAGAATGGTACGGATGTCGAGATCCATCTGGGTCCGATGGCCAAAGAGGGGGTATCCGGCTTTGGCGATCTGATCGTCACGCTGGAGGATGCCACGCTGGATCTGCTGATCGACGGTGTTCTGCCTGGCGGTTTGCAGATGACCTTCAGCCAAACCGCATTGGATAACGATTTTGAGGGTAACCAGTTCAACACCCGCTACCAGTGGGATCAGTCGGACGGCACCTTCGGCGGCATGGATGCGATTCGGGATGCCGGCGGGCAGGATCAACTGCTCTTTGGCAACCTGCATGACGTGGCGATCCGCGTGGCCCAGGCTTCCACCGATACCACGGGCAGCGATCCCTTGTCGGTGGATATCGATCATGGCGTGGTGGACACTCAAACCGGTGGGCTGGATCTGACCTTCGACACCCCGGAGTCTCACATCGCGCTGGCACGCGATATCGAGACGGTCGCGGCCACGGACGGGGCTTTGACCACCTCCTCCACAACGCCAGCGGTGGATCTGCATCCCGTGCTGGAAGGGACGGACGCGAAGAACATCGATGCCACCCATGCGGCCTATATCGTGGCCGGCAATGCCTTGAACAACGTGATCGATCTGAGTGGTTTGAGCGACGCCACGCGGACTTTGGTGTTCGGTGGCGATGGAAACGACAGCATCGTGGGGGCGAGCGGTTCGGATGCTCTGGTGGGTGGCAAGGGGAACGACATCCTGACCGGTGGCGCGGGCCAGGATATCCTGACCGGTGGCGATGGGGCGGATGGTTTCGTGTATGCCAATGCGGGCGAGGGATCGCTGACGTTTGCCCGGGCGGACATCATCACCGACTTCACGCCGTTGCAGGACAAGATCCTGCCTGGTGGCGGATTCAATCCTCAGGCCGGTTATGTGGAGCTTTCCTTCGAGGCCCATTCGTTGGCCGGTCTCCAGACCGCCATGGAGGGTGGCGTTCTGGATGCCCTGGCCAGGGATGCCGGTATCGCGGATGGAACAAACTATTTTGCTTTCCTGAGCTTTACCGATAAGGATGGTGGGGCCGAGAGTGGCAACTATCTGGTGTATGACACCGACGCCGCCACGAGCGGAAACATGACGGTGCTGGCGGAACTCGAGCATGTGAACGCCAACCATTTCGGACACGCGGATCTGGTTCATCCGGTCTGATTCGTTGAATGGTCCCTTGTCCGGCCAGGCGTTTTTTCTCCTGGCCGGGCCAGGGGTGCGAAATCGATGCTTTTTCGTGAATTCCGGTTACATTTGGTTGACGAAGTGCTGGTATTGCCGGTATAAATCTTGCTGAATGTTGGATTGGAACGAATGGTATTCGTGAAACTCCCGTTGGGGAGGTTCACGTTCGGGGGTGAGTGGGCTCTCCCTCCCATTAGGTAGGTTTGTGATCCTGACCCGGTTTTAAGGAGTCATTCCCATGAAGGTAGGTCGTATCGGCGGTATCGGATTGTTGGCCTTGCTGGCTTTTATGAGCCCGGATGGGCAGGCGGGCGCGGAGACGCTGCGCGGTGCCGTGGAAGGGGTTTTGCAGCGCCATGACCGTGTGCTGGCCGCCAAGGCCGATGTCACCGCGGGTGAGGAGCGCGTCTCCGAGACCTTCAAATCCGGCTTTCTGCCCACCTTGACCTTGAGCGGTCAATACGGGCATGAGCGGCGCTTGCAGAAGGCCCCGGGCACCGATACCGAACTGGAGCCGCGTGAATTCGACGTGCGGTTGAGTCAGTTGTTGTTCGACTTCGGCAAGGCCTATGCAGCGGTGGATGTGGCGCGTTTGAACAAGGACCAGTTGCTCGCCGATCTGGAGACCGCGCAGCAAAACCTGATCCTGGATTCGGCCACGGCCTACTACCAGATGCGTAAGACCAACGAGGTCTTGAAATACTCCAGGCAGTCGGTGGAGAGCATCAAGCGTCAGGGCGAGGTGGAAGATGTGCGCGTGGCCCTGGGACGCGGTTACTCGTCGGACGTGCTGCAAGTCAAGATGCAACTGGCCGGGGCCCGGGCCCGTGAGGTGCAGGCCACGGGTGCCGTGGCGCAGGCCCAGGAGCGTGTGCGCACGGTCTTTTTGCAGGAGCCCGCCGAAGTCCTGAAATATTCGCCTCCGGACGAGACCTTTCTGAAAAATCTTCCCAAGAGCGTGGATGACGCAGTGGCGGTGAGCGTGCAGAAGAACCCGCAGCTCAACAAGCGGCGTCTGACCGCCGACATGCGCGAGGCCCAGAAGCGTGGCGCGTTGCGCAACAACTTCTTTCCCACCTTTCAGGCGATCATCGAGCGTAAGTTCAAGGACAAGATCAGCGGCGTGGATGAGTTCGAGGACGAGACCTACGGTCGCGTGGAGATGAGCTATCCGTTGAATCTGGGTTTGTCCGGGTTGAACTCCGTGGCCGCCGCCGGTCAGGATCTGGAGTCGGCCAAGCGGCAATACGAGGATACCCGGCGTTTGATCGAAGAGCAGGCCCGCGTGGCCTGGCACAACCTCAACACCGCCCGCGCCAATGCCGAACTGCTGCACAACCAGGCCAACATTGCCCAGAAATTTTTGGAATTGGCCCGCGAGGAGCGCAAGCTCGACAAGCGGTCGCTTCTCGAGGTTCTGACCGCCGAGACGGCGTTGATCAACGCCCGTGCGGATGCCACCGCCGCCGAGACCGATGTGATCATCGCCGGTTATACGTTGTTGCAGGCCATGGGTGCTCTGGATACCGTCGCCCTCGACAGCGGCAACGGTCCGCCCAAGCGGATGACGGATGGTCCGGCGGTGCCGCCTCCGGCCTCCGAGCCGGCCAAGTCCGCCAAGCCTGCCGCCGACAAGAAGGCGGATGCGCCCAAAGCGGACAAGAAAGCCGATGCCGCCAAGAAGGGCGCCAAGGCAGAGACCAAGAAGTAAGAAGTGACCAAGACCGGTGTAAAAACCGTTGCAGGGGTCCGGGGACCGAAGGTCCCCGGCGGAGGTCCGGAGGCAGAGCCTCCGGGACTTTGTTTTTGACTTTGGCGCGCTTTGCAAAATAGCGTTTTCTTTCGCGTTTTTTGCGAAAAAAAACGCTGCGCGCCGTCTTGGTTCCTTGAGACGTTTTGCGTCTTTGCAAAACGTCTCAAGGAACCATCGCCAGAACGAACCGTCGCGGAACCGACCGTCACCAGAACGGAGGACCGTCGGACAACCGACCGTCGCCAGAAGGGAGGACCGTCGGACAACCGACCGTCGCCAGAACGGAGGACCGTCGGACAACCGACCGCGAAGGCGGTTGGCCAAACGGCCCCTGCGCATCAACCGTTTCCCTGCCGCGGCCCATCCCATCACCTTCCACGCATGAATCAACCAACCTCATGACGGTTCTGCTCAGGCAGCTGTTTTCCCGCCCCCTCTTCGCGGTCGAGTTGTTGGCCGTCTCCCTGTGCATCCACATCCTGGGACTGGCATCCTCCCTCTACGTCATGCAGGTGTTGAATCGCTATGTGTCGCACGGGCTCGATTCCACCTTGTTCACCCTGACCATCGGGGCGATCCTGGCGATCGTCCTGGAGTACGGCTTTCGACAGGCCCGCCTGAAACTGACCCATGGGGTGACGGTGAAGCCGGATTATCATCTTGGCATCGGCATCTTCGACCGCATCACCACCACCAGCGCGGCCAGCATCGATCGACTGACCCCCGCCGCGCAACGGGAGATCGTCGCGGCGCCCGGAGTGCTCGGCAGGGCCCATGCGCCGGCCAATCTCGTGGCCCTGATCGACCTCCCCTTTGCCTTGATGTTCGTGGGGGTGTTGTTTTTGATTCAACCCTCGGTGGGTTGGGTGGCGCTGTTTTTTCTGATCTTGACCTTCATCGTCTCGATGTTGGGGCATCCCCTGTTGCGCGGACTGCTCAAGGAGCAGACCCAGACCGCCTCCGAGGTGACCGCCCTGAGTGGCGCGACCCTGCGTGCCGTGGACGCGGTGCGCGCCTTCAATGGCGCGGAGTTGTTGAAGAGCCGCTTTCGCACCCGTCAGGCCGAGGGGTCGCGTCTGCAACGGCTGGTGGAGACGCGTCGGGAGCTGATCCAGACCGCGGCCCAGAGCCTTGGGGCGTTGATGAGCGTTTTCGTCATCGCCGAGGGGGCCAGATTGGCCGTGGCCGGGCAGATGGATGTGGGATTGCTGGTGTCGGCCAACATTCTGGCCTCCCGGGCCATGGCGCCGATCCTGCGATTTGCGCAGTTGGGCGCGGTGCTGGGTGAGGCGCGGCGTGCCATGGAGACCTTGGGCGCGTTCACCCGCCTGCCCGTGGAACGGCCCGCCGGCGCGCAGTTGAAAACCTTCAACGGTCGCCTGGAGTTGAAGGATCTCGCTTTTGCCCATCCGGAATCCGATCCGCTTTTCGAATCCCTCAACCTGGTCCTGACCGCCGGCACCTCGCTGGTGGTGGCCGGGGCCAACGGCTCCGGAAAGACCACCCTGGCACGCATTCTGGTGGGATTGTTGGAGCCGACCCGTGGCCAGATCCTCGTCGATGGGGTGAATCTCGATCAGTTGTCGCTGGCCTGGTGGCGGCGTCAGGTGGTCTATCTGCCTCAGGAACCCACCTTCGTCGAGGGGACGATCCGGGATAATCTTCTGATCATGAACCCCGATTGGAGCGAGGAGGGGATGAACGCCGCCATCGCCGAGGCCGGTTTGGCCAAATTCCTCCATGACAGTCCGAAAGGGTTGAATACCCCGCTGGTCAACGGCGGCGCCCAGCTGGCCATGGGGATTCGCAAGCGTCTGGCCCTGGCCCGCGCCCTCGGGGGAGAGTGTCGTCTGGTGATCTTCGACGAACCGTTGGAAGGGATGGATCTGCCCGGTCGCGAGGCGGTCACCGGGGTGATCGCCCGCCTGGCCAGGCAGGGGCGCGGGGTGATTGTCTTTTCCCACGACGCGGGGTTGATCCGGGGGGCGGATTTCGTGCTGAATCTGGATCGCAAGCCGGTGCCCGAGGTGCGCGTCAAGGCGGTGCAACCGGCGGAGTCGGGATCATGAGCGGCATGCCGGTTGTTCCGATGTCGGGTGACGAGATCGACGACGGGGTGGGTCGCGGTCACCATCTGGTGGTGTCGCTGTTTCTCGGGCTGTTCGTGGGCATGATGATCTGGGGCTCCTACGGCATGCTCGACGTGGTGAGCTACGCCCAGGGCGAGGTGATTCCCTCGACCATGCTCAAGCAGGTGCAGCATCTGGAAGGGGGCGTGATCCGGAGGATTCTGGTCAAGGAGGGGGAGACGGTCCGCAAGGGACAACCCCTGGTCGAGTTGGAGAGCGTGGCCAGCGACTCCGACGTGGGGGAGTTGACCGCCCGCATCGCCTCGCTGGAGGTGGACAACGCCCGTTTGCAGGCCGAGGCCGGCGGGGCCGAAAAGATCACCTTTTCGGCCACCATGAAGAAAAATCATCCGGATCTGGTCGCGCGTGCCGAGGAGTTGTTTGCCAGCAACCGCGCCAGGCGTCACGAGAAGCTCGCCAGCCTGCGCGAGAGCGTGGCCGGCCAGAAACAGGCGATCCAGGAGGTGCAGTCGCGCATTCGCGGCAACAAGAAGCGGCTGAGTCTGGTGGAAGAACAGGTGAAGATCAGCGGTGAGTTGCTGAAAAAGGATATCACCAACCGCTACTCCCATCTGGACCTGCTCAAGGAGCAGCATCAGATCTCCGGGGCCATCGAGACCGATGCCCAAACCCTGTTGCGCACCGAGGCGGCCTACAAGGAGGCCCAGGCCAATCTGGCGGCGGTGGGTCACGAGTTCGAAGAGGCGGCGCGGGAGAAACTGGCCGAGAACCGCCGCCAGATGACCGAACTGTCGGTACGGTTGCAGAAGTTCGAGAACAACCAGTCCCGCACCGTGTTGACCGCGCCGGTCGATGGGGTGGTGAAGAATCTTTATGTGGTGACCGAGGGCGGGGTGATCCCGCCGGGTGGCACGGCCCTGGATCTGGTGCCGGGGGAGGATCGCCTGGTGGTCGAGGCGAAACTGCCGATTCAGGATATCGGCTATGTGAGCGTCGGGCAGCCGGCCTTCATCACCCTGACCTCGGCGGATGCCTCCCGGTTCGGCAAGCTGGCCGGCACAGTGGTGTTGATCAGTCCCGATGCCCAGGCCACCAAGGAGGGGAACCACTATTACAAGGTGCGCGTGGAGACCGAGCGGGCCTATTTCGAGAAGGGGAGCATGCGCTATCAGCTCTTTCCGGGCATGATCGTGCGCTGCGCGATTCACACCGGGCAGCGCACGGTGATCGAGTATCTTTTCTACCCGGTCATGAGTTTCATGGATCCGGCCCTGACCGAGCGTTAGACAGCGACAGGCGCGGGATCATGCGGAGATTGGCGGCGCGGGATCACTCGGTGATCGGCAGGATGGTGTCGTGACACCAGTTGGCGTCATCCTTGTCGGGATAGTCGGTGGTGTAGTGGAGGCCGCGACTCTCCTTGCGATGGATGGCGGAACGGATGATCAGCGAGGCCACCACGGCGATGTTGCGCAGTTCCAGCAGGTCGCGGGAGATGCGGCAGTTCCAGTAGTGTTCGTTGATTTCGCGTTGCACCAGTTCGATGCGGCGTCGGGCGCTGTGCAGACGGCGATTGGAGCGCACGATGCCTACGTAGTTGCCCATGAAACGGCGGATTTCGTCCCAGTTGTGGGAGATCAGCACCGCTTCCTGGCAGACATGGGAGTCGAAGCTGTCCCAGAGCGGGATGTCCGGATGGGCGAAACGGGGGTGCTCGCGCATGGTGTTGAGCATGGCGTTGCCGGCGGCCTCGGCGAAGACCAGGCACTCCAGCAGGCTGTTGGAGGCGAGCCGGTTGGCCCCGTGCAGACCGGTATGGCTCACCTCGCCGATGGCGAAGAGGCCATCGATGTCGGTGTGTCCGTGCAGGTCGGTGACCACGCCGCCACAGGTGTAGTGGGCGGCTGGGACGACCGGGAGGGGCTCGGAGGTCATGTCGATGCCCAACTCCAGACATTTTTTGTGAATGTTCGGGAAATGATCCTCGATGAAGCTTTTGCCCTTGGCGGTGATGTCCAGGTAGACGCAGGGATCGCCGGAGCGTTTCATTTCGTAGTCGATGGCCCGTGCCACGATGTCGCGCGGGGCCAGGTCGGCGCGCGGGTGGTGACGTTGCATGAAGGGTTCGCCGTTTTTCATCACCAGGATGCCGCCTTCGCCGCGCACCGCCTCGGAGATCAGGAACGATTTGGCCTTGGGGTGGTACAGGCAGGTGGGGTGGAACTGGATGAACTCCATGTTGGCGACGCGGCAACCGGCCCGATAGGCCATGGCGATGCCATCCCCGGTGGCGATGTCCGGGTTGGAGGTGTAGCGGTAGACCTTGCCCGCGCCACCCGAGGCCAGGATCGTGAAGCGGGCCTGGAGGGTCGCGACCCGACCGGTCGGGATCTCCAGGGCGTAGCAGCCGAAGCAGCGGTTGGGTTGACCGGGCGCGAAGATACCGAGTTTGCGGGCCGTGACCAGATCGATGGCCATGTGGTCGGCGAGGATGCGGATGCGCGGATGTTGTTTGGCCCGTTCCAGGAGCAGTTCCATGACCGCCCGTCCGGTGGCGTCGGCGGTATGGATGACCCGGCGGGTGGAGTGGCCCCCTTCCTTGGTGAGATGAAACCCACCCTGGGTCTCGTCTCGGGTGAAGGGCGTGCCGAGGTCGAGGAGGCGACGGATGGAGCGGGGTCCGTTTTCCACCACCTGCCGGACCGTATCCTCGTGGCAGAGTCCGGCGCCGGCGATCAGGGTGTCGGCGATGTGGGAGTTCAGGTCATCGGCGGGGTCGAGCACCGCGGCGATGCCGCCCTGGGCGTAGTAGCTGTTGGATTCTCCCTCCGCGGCCTTGGTGAGCACGAGCACGTCGCCGTGTCCGGCCATGCGCAGGGCCAGATCCAGACCAGCGACGCCGGCGCCGATGATCAGGAAATCGGCGGTAAGCGGACGGGATGAGAGCAAGGTGGACATGGGGTCCCTATTTTGGCCTTGTTGTGGCGTCTGTCAAGACATGCTATGTGATCTGACGTGAGAATCGAACGTTTCTTGAGATGAAACAAGGATTTCATGGTTTGGAAACCCGGATGCGCCGATTGTCGGCGACGGCAAGCAGACTGGCCAGAATGGTGCGAACCGGCATGCGCGTGCCGCGGAACGCCAACTCTTCCCACGGATTTCCGGGTCGCGCGTGATAGGGTCTTGGATGTTCATGGTATGATTCGGGAACTGGGGAATGAGGGGTGCGCAACGCTTCCAATTCCATGGTATGAGTGTAGCATGAGGAGGTGTCCATTCGGCAAGCACAAAGTCGCGGCTTGTGGGTTGTATCGTGAGGAAGGTTGTGAAAGTCGCTTCTCATGAGCTATGATACATCGACTCACGCTGCATTGGTGTTGGGACGAGCATGCGTTAGAGAAATCAATTGTGGCAAAAAATAATGGGGTAGGGTTGAATTTTTGCAACGAAACGGTGTTTAATCTTGTCAAAGCGTCAGATGGAGCCGATGTGGAGTCCGAGCTTTTGAGCGAAGTCGAAGCAGACCAGATCGGGTCGGACCAGACCGAAGCGGATGCCATCGGGTCGGACCAGACCGAAGCGGATGCCATCGGGTCGGACCAGGCCAAAGCGGATGCCATCGGGTCGGACCAGGCCAAAGCGGATGCCATCGGGTCGCTCCAGACCGAACCGGCCCAGACCGGGGGCGATGACGCCGATCGACTGTTGGTGTCGCACGCCCAGAAGGGGGATCAGAAAGCCTTCGAGGTGCTGGTGCGACGCTATCAGGGCAGGGTGGCCTCCACCATCGGTCGGATCGTCTCGGATCCGGACAAGGTGCTGGATCTGACCCAGGAGACCTTCATCAAGGCCTATCGCGCCTTGGAGAAGTTCCGGGGCGAATCGGCGTTCTACACCTGGCTCTATCGGATCGCCGTGAACACGGGCAAGAATCACCTCTTGTCCAGGGAGCGCGGGTTGTCGATGTCCGACGAGGAGTTGGAAGACTCGGAGCGGATGGCCCCGCAGTTGCGCAACCACGAAACACCGGAACGCCTGATGCTGCGCCAGGAGATGATGACCAACCTGCGTCAGGCCATCGATGCCTTGCCGGAACAGATGCGTCGCGCCATCCAGATGCGCGACGTGGAGGGACACTCCTACGAGGAGATCGCCAAGGCCTTGCACTGTCCCATCGGGACGGTGCGTTCACGAATTTACCGCAGTCGTCAGGAGATCATGGATCGGATGCAGGCCTATTTGCAGGATAGAAATCCATACGGTATGGGCACGGGACATCATCATGCGAGGGGGCACGGGCGATGAGTCAGTCGGGCGGTTGTGATCCGGAACTGGTTTCCGCGTTTCTGGACAGCGAGTTGGATCGTATCATCGTCGGCCATGTGGCGCGACATCTCATTCATTGCGACCACTGTTGCCGCACCATGGGGCGACTGGCGCAGATTCGCGAACTCATGGCCGGCGAGGCTCCCTGGTTCGAAACCGAGGCCTTCACCGAATCGGTGATGCTGGCCATCCGCAACGAAAAGAGCACCACGCCGCGGGATGTGCGCCGCGATTCGCTCCGGGATCGTCTGTTGCGTTTCGGCATTCCGGTGCTCGTGGTGGGAACGATTCTCGCCGAGGCCCTGCCGGTCGGGGCCGAGTCATCGGAGACGCTGGAGTCGCCGGAAATCCATGCCTGAACCCAGAAGAATCGAAAAACCGAAAATGATCCGCGAAGAGGGACTTGTCGTGGCCCTGGAAGGGGCGTATGCGGTGGTGAGCGGCCAACGTCAAAAGATGTGCGGCTCGTGCCATAATTCACAATCCTGCACTGTCCTTTCTGGAGGGCTGGGGCAGCGATCCATCAAGATCCGTGCCTTCAACGCCTGTCATGCCCAGGTCGGGGAGAGGGTCTCCATCGAAATCTCCGAACGAACCTTTCTCAGGGCCTCGTTTCTGGTCTATATTCTCCCCCTGGTGGTTCTGTTCGCCATGGTGGCATGGGCACGCTACCTGATTCAGACCTTCGGCTGGTCCGTGGATATCGAAGCCTGGTCCGCAGTGGTCGGATTCGTCTCCCTGGCCGCGACCTTTTTCTGGTTGCACAGCCGCTCCCATCGTTCGGATCGGGATGGCGGACCCGTGGTCGTGGAAGTGCTCTCCACCGATTGGTGTCATGGTCAACCGCCCGGTTTTCTCTCCTGATCCTATTTCACCAAGGGAATCGTCCATGTCGAAGCTGACCGGTCGGCTGCTTGTCGTTTGTGGGCTGTTGCTGATGTGCCTGGGGATGATCGCCTCCGCCGAGGCCAGCAACCTGCCCGATCTGGTCCCCCTGGTGAAGAAACTCCAGCCGGTGGTGGTGAATATCAGCACCTCCCAGAAGGTTCATGCGTCCGCTTCCCGGCAGGGCGGAAAACTCCCCCGTCGCGGTCAGCCGCAAGGGGAGTCGCCCCTGGATGAGCTGTTCCGGCGTTTTTTCGAGGAGGGGCCGAACGATCACCCCTCGATGCAGTCGCGCAGTCTGGGTTCCGGGGTGATCATCGACGACGCGGGCCATATCCTCACCAACCATCATGTGGTGGACGAGGCGGACGAGATCCTGGTGCGTCTGTCCGACGAGCGGGAACTGGTCGCCACGGTGGTGGGGCGCGACGCCAAGAGCGATCTGGCCCTGATCCGCATCAAGAGCGATGGAAAATTGCCGATCGCCACCCTGGGCAACTCCGATCAGGCCGAGGTCGGCTCGTGGGTGGTGGCGATCGGCAATCCGTTCGGACTGGAGGCCTCGGTGACCATGGGGATCATCTCCGCGCGCGGTCGCAGCATTGGCAGCGGTCCCTATGACAATTTCCTCCAGACCGACGCAGCCATCAATCCGGGCAACTCCGGCGGTCCGTTGTTCAATCTGCAAGGCGAGGTGATCGGCATCAATACCGCGATTTTCTCCCGTTCCGGCGGCAACATGGGAATCGGTTTCGCGATTCCGATCAACATGGCCAAATCCATCGTCGCGCAGTTGCGCGAGTCGGGGAAGGTGACCCGTGGTTGGCTCGGGGTGCGTATCCAGACCGTGACCAAGGAGTTGGCCGAGGCGTTGGGTCTGGGTGACCAGAGGGGAGCACTGGTGGCGAGCGTGGAGCCGAAGAGTCCGGCGGAAGCGGCGGGGGTGCGCTCCGGGGATGTGATCGTGCGGTTCGATGGTCATGAGGTGGGGCGGATGAAGGAGTTGCCGGCCATCGTCGCCGAGACGCCGGTGAACAAGAAGGTCGCCATGGAGGTGGTGCGCGCGGGCGAATCCCGGAAGATGGAGGTGGTGATCGCCGCGATGCGCGATGACGAACCGGACGAAGACGAGGATGAGGAGCGCGATGCCGGTTCGGGAAAACGGGAGAAGACGATTCTGGGCGTGGTGCCTCAGACGCTGACGCCGGAGTGGCGCGAGCGTCTGGAACTGCCCGCCGGGATCGAGGGGGTGGTGGTGGCGAACGTGGAGAGCGGTTCTCCGGCGGATCAATCCGGCATGCGTCCCGGCGATCTGATCCAGGAACTCAACCGCAAGCCGATCAAGAGCGTGGAGGACCTGCGCGCCGTGCTCGGCAAGGCGACTCCGGGGCAGACGCTGTTGGTGCTGATGCGTCGTGGCAGCGATCCGTTGTTCCTGGCCGTGCCCCTGCCGGCCAAAAAGCCGTGAAGCGCAGCAAGCCTTTCACCTGAACCTTGGTGAATCGGGATCTGCTCACCCATTGTTTTCCTCCCGTCATTCGATGAGAGCCGTTCTTTAAACATGGACGCAACCGATTGGACTGGATTGTCAACCGCTCCCCATGGGGCCATCCTGTCACGGGTTGCGGAGATGCTCCGAGAGGTTCATCTAAGCGCAAGGTTGCGTTCAGAGCATCCCCAGGTATGGATGGAGATGGAAACACGGTTTTCCTATCTTCCGGTTGCCTGTTCGGGCAGCATGATCGATTATCAAATGGCCTATGGGAGCTGTGGCGGGGCCGTCATGATCGACATCTCCCTGATCTTGAATCATGATCGCAATCCTTGCGGACTCTGGCCGCTTTCGTTGACGCTCCTTGAAAACGGTGACGCACGTATCAGCAGTCAAGGCGGATGCATCGCTTCACCTCTGTTCCTGGCCGAACTGGCCGGGAGATCGGTTCATGACATTGTGACGAGATGCCTGAATTTCCTGAAACTGCTTGGGAACTGGACGCGTCATCGTGAACTGATGTTGATGGAGGGCTTTTCCGGACGCCATGCAATCGGCCATTGGCATGATCAACTGATGCGGTTGGGCGCCGTGGTGACGGTGCGTCACGAGCTGTTCGTGGATCTCTCCCTGTCGTTGGCGGAGATCAAGAGCTGCATGCGCAAGAGTTTTCGTTCGTTGATCACCTCGGGCAGCAAGATCTGGCAGCTCGAATCGATCACCTCGGCCAATCCGGAGGTGTGGGCGGAGTTCAAGCGATTGCATTGCCAGGTTGCGGGACGATCAACCCGTTCCGATGAGACCTGGCAGATTCAATACGATACCGTGGTCAGTCAGCAGGGGTTTTTGATCGGTCTGCGTGACGCGCATCAACGTCTGGTGGGGGGCGGTTACTTTCATGTCACCAGGCAGGAAGGGTGTTATGCGGTTGCGGCTTATGACCGCGCGCTGTTCGACAAACCGCTCGGGCACGTCGTCCAGTTTATGGCCATTCAGGAGATGCAGCGTCGTGGATTGCGTTGGTACAAGATCGGTCGGCGCCACTATCCCGCGGATACGCCGTCGCCCACGGAAAAGGAGCTATCCATCGCCTGTTTCAAGCAGGGATTCGCGACCCATATCTTGCCGAGCTACGAATTCAGTCTCACCCTATCCCCCCTTGATTCCGCATCCCCCCCTTGATTCCGCATCCCCCCCCTTGATTCCGCATCCCCCCCCTTGATTCCGCATCTCCCCTTGATTCCGCATCCCCCCCTTGATTCCGCATCCCCCCCTTGATTCCGTTTTCTGACCTGGTGATTGTTCAGCACGCCCTTGCCCGCGCGGATGAGTCGGGAAAATGACGGGAGATCAAGAGGCTGTCCGGCCATCACCGCACAGCCTCGCATGATCGAACAGGCTTGAATATCCGTCGCGGATCGGTATTCTTGATATCGTTGATTGGGTGTTTTCATTGTTTTTCTATAGGTTTAAAAAAATCTATTGAGATCGATTATGGGTTTATATAAAATAAAGAGCGCATTGTTTCGGATAATGAAATCATATTGGAAGCAATCCACGCCAAGGGCCCTGCCTGGCTTTGTCCGTGGATCGGTCATGCCTGGTGGGGCAGGGGGATCCATTCTTATGTTGGCCATTCTGTCATGACCGCCTCGGAATGCCCGTCAGGGAGGTCCACGATGCTGTTTCATGCCCCATGGGGAAAAACCGATGGAGCGGTGGTCCATCATCTGGCGCATCATGGTGCGGATGTGGCGGCGTGTTTCGAGGGGCTTGCCACGCACCCGGTGGTGCGGAGCCGCCTGGAGCAAACGGCGGGCAGGGCGCTCACGGCGCGCGATATCCTCCGTTTGGCGGTGCTCGCCTTTCTGCACGATGTGGGCAAGTTGCATCCGGGATTTCAGGCCAAGGGGTGGAGCGGGGTCAACTGGCCGTTTTCCAAGCCCGGACATGTCGATGCCGGGGCGGCGATCTTCTTTTCCGGCGCGGAAAAATGGCGTATCGCCAACAACCTGCACCTGCCCGCGCTGCATCGCTGGGGTGTGAATGAACATCTCCTCGGTGCCGTTCTCGCCCATCATGGCCGGCCTTTTCAACCCAACAGGGTCCACGGATGGCAAGCCGCGTTCGGGTACGACCCTCTGGCCGCATCCAGGGAGATGGGCGAGGTCATGTCCAGCTGGTTTGCCACCGCCTTCGACGAAGGGGGCGAGGTTCTGCCGGAGCGTTTCGAATTCCAGCATCTGCTGTGCGGTCTGGTCACCCTGGCCGACTGGCTGGGATCCACGCGGACGATCTTCGATTATCGGCCCGAACTCGACATCCATTACATGGAACAGGCCCGGGAGAAGGCGCGGCGGGCGCTGGAGGAGGTTGGTCTGGATGCCGGGGCCTTGCGGCGTACCGGCGCATCCTGGACCGAATTCGCCACGATCAGTGGCCGAACCGATCCCCCGCGTCCGGCGCAACGACTCGTCGGGGCGTGGCCGCTGGAGGATCCGCTGGTGATCCTCGAAGCGGAAACCGGATCCGGCAAGACCGAGGCCGCTTTGTGGCGGTTTGCCCAACTGTTCGCGGCGGGCAAGGTGGAGAGCCTCTATTTCGCCCTGCCCACGCGGGCCGCCGCCCGACAACTGCATGGTCGGGTGCAACAGGCGTTGCGACGCATGTTCGGCGACCATGCTCCGGAGGTGGTGCTCGCCGTGCCGGGCTACTTGCAAGCCGGGGAGAGCACCGGGTGCCATCTCCCTGGCTGGGAGGTCCGCTGGGACGATGACGATGGCCGGGACGAACGGCAGCGTCTGGCCCGCTGGGCGGCGGAAAGCGCCAAGCGTTACCTGGCGGCCACCGTGGCTGTGGGCACGGTGGATCAGGTGATGCTGGCCGGGGTTCAGGTCAAGCATGCCCATCTGCGCGGGGCGGCGCTCTGCCGGTCGCTGCTGGTGATCGATGAGGTCCACGCTTCCGACTCCTACATGAGCCGGATCCAGACCCATCTGCTCAATCAGCATGTCGGACGCGGCGGATACGCCATGCTGATGTCGGCGACTCTCGGTTCCGTGGCGCGCAGCCGCTGGTTGAGCCGGAGGTGGAAGGTGGATCAACCCTCCTTTGCGGAGGCGGAGTCCGCCCCCTATCCGGCGGTCTGGGGGATGTCCACGCCCCAACCCCGCGAAGCCGCCCTGGCCGGAGCGGGGAAAAAGGTGGCGATGACCCTGCTCTCCGGTTGGGATGCCGCCGAGGCGACCCATCCTGCCATCGACGCGGCGCGACGTGGGGCGCGGGTGCTGGTGATCCGCAACACCGTCAAGGCGGCGGTGGGGAACTTTCGCGCGGTTCGGGAGGCCGGTGCGGAGGATTGGCTGTGGCAGGCGGCTGGCGGACCGGCGCTGCATCACAGCCGGTTCGCCGCCGAGGATCGCATGCTGCTCGACCGCTCCGTGGAATCCGTGCTCGCCCCGCACGCGGAGCGCGTGCCAGGGGGCGTCATCGTCATCGGGACGCAGACCCTGGAACAGAGCCTCGACATCGATGCCGATCTGCTGATCACCGATCTCTGTCCGGTGGATGTGTTGCTGCAACGCATCGGGAGGTTGCATCGCCACGCTCTGCCCCGGCCCGACGGGTTCGAGAGGCCGGCCTGCATGGTGTTGGCGCCAGGGGAGGGGCTCGACCGGCTGGCCGCGCCGGCTTTTGACAACGGTCTGGGCTGTTTTCGGGATGGGGGCGGGGTGTATCGCAACCTGCATGCCTGCGAGTTGACGCGACGTCTGGTTGGGGAGCATCCCGAGTGGCGGATTCCGGCCATGAACCGGTTTCTGGTCGAAAGCGCGACCCATCCGGACATGATCGAGGCGCTCAACGCGGAAAAAGGGGCGCTCTGGAGCGACTACTGGAACAAGGCGACCGGGAGCGACATGGCCGAGACGCATGCGGCCCGGAATGTTCTTCTGGAAACGGAACGGGGATTTGCCGATACCTGTTTTCCTGGGGACGAGGAGAAGATTCGTACCCGGCTTGGGGAGGAGGGGGCGCGGATCATCTTCGTGGCGCCGGTGGTGGGCCCCTTCGGGGTGGTCATCGGCGGGTTGACATTACCCGCCCACTGGTCGAGGGGGGTGGTTGCGGAGGAAAAAGTGACGGCGCGGACCGAAAATGACCAGGTGTTCTTTCAGGTCGGCGACGTCCCGTTCATCTATGGCAGGGAAGGGGTGGAAAAGGCAGGCCCATGACGACGCTTCGATACAATCTTCTGGATGAACCCCATGTGCGGGTCTCCCCTCTGGGTGTCCTGACGCTTCCGGGCCTGTTGGCCGCCCTGACCCGTGATGAGGTGGAGGGGTTCCCGGCATTGAGGCCGCATCAGGTGCCGTTCTGGCATATGTTTCTGGTGCAGTTGGCGGCACTGGCGCTGCACGGCGCAGGGAAAACGGACATCCCCACCGACGAACCAACCTGGAAAGGGTTGCTGCGCGGTCTGACCCCGGATTTTCCGGATGACGAGCCGTGGTGCCTGCTGGTGGAGGATTGGAGCCGGCCCGCCTTCATGCAACCGCCGGTGCCCGCGGAGGTCAGGCTGGAGAAGGAGATTCCGACGCCCGATGCCCTCGACCTGCTGATCACGTCGAAAAATCACGATCTCAAGCAGTCCCTGGCCCGTGACGGCGCGGTGGAGGATTGGGTTTACGCGCTGGTCTCTCTGCAAACCGGGGAAGGGTATGGCGGGGCGGGCAATCAGGGCATAGCCCGCATGAACGGCGGATCTTCCTCCCGTCCCATGCTGACCCTGGCACCCTTGCTCGTCACTACGGGCCGTGGCGGCTTGACGACGCCTCGCTCGGGGGCGTGGTTTGGACGGGATGTGCGGGTATTGCTCGAGAAGCGGGAGGAGGTTCTGGAGCGGTCAGCCCTGGAGTATCCCGCCGGGAAGGGGCTTGGGCTGGTCTGGCTGGCCCCCTGGTCGGAAGGGGCACAGCTTCGGATCAACCAGTTGGACATCTGGTTCATCGAGGTGTGCCGCCGGGTGCGTCTGATCCTGAGGGAGGATTGTGGCATCTCCTGTCGCAAGGGCATCTCCCAAAAGACCCGCATCGATGCCAAGCATCTCAAGGGTGCCCTGGGGGATCCTTATGCACCGGTACACAAGACTGAAAACAAGAACTTTACCCTGTCTGGGGGCGATTTCGATTACCGCACGTTGACCGATTTGTTCCTTTCCGGGGAATGGGTTCGTCCGTTGCTGGCCGAAACGGCCTCTTTCGAGGTTGGTGGCGCGACTCTGGCCCTGGTGGCCAGCGCGTTGGCGCGGGGCAACAGCAAGACCGAGGGATTCAAATCCCGGACGGTTCCCGTGGGCGGCCCGATCTCCCGCGCCCTTGGTCCCAAGCGTGCTGAGCTGCACAAACTGGCCCAGGCGCAAATGAAGACCATCGCGGAGTTTGACAAGGCTCTGCGTGACGCGCTGGTTCTGGTGGTGGCGAAGGGCGATCACGCGCGCATCAAGAAAGAGCATTACACCTTCACCAGCACGGCCAGAGACCATCTCGACCGTTATGCCGACGCCATCTTTTTCGAGCGGCTCTGGGCGCGGTTCGAGGCTTGGGAGGAGCAGGGCGAGGAGGGGGAGGGAGCCGAGGAGGAGGCATTCCTACGTCTGCTCTGGGCGCGCACGCGCGCCATCTTCGAGGCGGCGTTGCCCGGCATGCCCTGTTCCGGTTTGTTCCGTCCCCGTGCCGAGGCGCGGGCGCGTCGGAGGCTCAACCAGGCCGTCGGAAAGAGCTTTCCCCATCTTTTCTCGCAGGCAACCACCCCGGACATCAACAAGGAGAACGCCAACGATGCCACCCGATGAGCATGCCACCGGCCTGGGAGAGGCCGTTCATAAAACCTCGGCTTATCTGCTGAGGCTCGACCCCGGACCGCTGGCCCGTCTGCGACGCATGGACGCCCAGGGCCCCGGAGAGACCGATTTCTGGCAATTGGCCGGAGCGTGCGGATTCTTGACCACCATGCAGGGAGATGCATGGTTGCGGTTGGTGAAGGTCATGGCGTTGCTGACCCCGAGGGGCGATCCGGCGGCCAGGGGGCGATTGCACCAGGGCGAGCGCGCTTTCGGGGCGGTGCTGTGCGATGGTGGTCAGCCCGCCTGGTCGGGTGAGACGCCCTTTTTTTCGGAAACCCGTCTGGCCCGTTTTCTCGCGTTGCCCTTTGCCGGACGCGGCGATGCTCTCGAGGGGATGGCGCGCATGCTGGCGGCCAGTCGCGCGCCCGATCTGGGTATCAACTGTCTCGACATCGCCTGTCTGCTCTTTTCCAACGACGTCGAACACACCCGCAAGCTGGCAACCACCTATTATGGCCGTCTCGACCACGCCTTCAATCCCAAGCACAAGGAAAACGCCGCATGACCGCTCCTCGATTCCTGCAAATTCACACCCTGCACTCCTATACCGCCGCGCTGCTCAACCGCGACGACTCCGGCCAGGCCAAACGGTTGATGTATGGCGATACGCAGCGCACCCGCATCTCCTCGCAATGCCTGAAGCGTCACTGGCGCAAGGCCGAGACCGACCCCCACGCCCTGGGAAAGCTGACAGGGTATGTGGCGTCGTTCCGCTCCCGCGAACTGGTGACCCAAAAGGTGATCGAGCCCCTGTGGGGACGTTACCCGGAAGGGGTGGTGAATGCGCTGAATGCGGCGTTCCAGAAACTGGTGTATGGCGACAAGGGCGAAACCAAGAAAAGCCGGCAGACTCTGCTGCTGGGGCAGCCGGAGTTGGATTGGCTGGCGGCGCAGGCCGAAAGGATCGCCTCGGAGTCCTCCGATGCCAAGGGGGCGGAAAAAGCTGTTGCCGAATGGGTCAAGGATAAGAATTTCAAGGTCATGAGCGCCAATGCCGCCCTGCCCGGCGGTCTGACGGCGGCGTTGTTCGGGCGCATGGTCACCTCCGATCCGGCGGCCAACATCGACGCGCCGGTGCATGTCGCCCATGCGTTCACGGTCCATGCTGCGGAGGCCGAGGGGGATTACTTCACGGCGGTCGATGACCTTAAACGGGATGATGAGGACAGCGGCGCGGATACCATCCAGGAGACCGAACTGACCTGTGGTCTGTTTTACGGTTATCTGGTGATCGATCTGCCCGGCCTTATCGGCAATTGCGGCGATGATCGGGAGTTGGCCGCCAGAGTGGTCCACAATCTCGTTCATCTGGTGGCCGAGGTTTCGCCTGGCGCCAAACTTGGCTCGACCGCCCCCTATGGCCGCGCGGATCTGATGCTCATCGAAGCGGGCGATCGGCAGCCGCGTTCGCTGGCCACCGCCTACCGCCGACCCATTCCCCACGATCTGGAACGGGCGGTGGCCCAACTCGATGGGCAACTGTCCCAATACGACGAAGTTTACGCCACCGGCGAGGCGCGCCGCTACCTGTCCACGGCTTCGACCCCGCTCACCCCCACCGCATCGAGCCCACTGGAACGGGTTTCCCTCAAGAGTCTGGCCGAATGGGCCGCCAGTCAACTCCGGGAAGTCGCCGATGTCTGACCACCGCTGGCTTATCCTCACCCTGGAAGCGCCGTTGCTCTCCTTCGGGGGCGTGACCATCGATCATATGGGCGTCAGCCGCGATTTTCCCGCTGCCTCCATGCTGACCGGTCTGATTGCCAACGCCTTGGGCCATGCCCGCACCGACTGGGCGCGCCACCAGCGGCTTCAAGATCGGCTGATCTTCGCGGTGCGGTGGGAACGGGAGTCCGGCTCGGGTTTGCTCACCGACACCCAGAACGCGCAACTGGCCAAAAACGATCAGGGCTGGACCACCTGGGGTCAACCCGAAGGCCGTGATGGCGCCTCCTATGGCGCACCCCACCGCCGTCAGCGGGAGTACCACATGGATGCCTGCCTGACGGTCGTCCTGCGGCTTGAGCCGGATGCCGACACGTCCGATCCCGATACCCTCGCGGCCTGTTTTGACCGTCCCGCCCGGCCTCTGTTCATCGGTCGCAAGTCGTGCCTGCCGAGCGGTCCGCTGCGCCGGCATGCGTGTATCGAGGCCCCCACCGCCCACGCGGCCCTGCGCCGACTTCCCGGATCGGAGCGCTTGCGGGCGCTCTGGCCTCTGGGGGAAGGTCCGGAGGATGGCGCGGAGGTGTTGCGTGTCCTCGATCTGCCGGACATCCGCAACTGGCGCACCGGGCTGCATGGAGGCGCCCGCCAGGTCGTCGAGGGCTTCGTTCATCCGGAGCATGGACCATGACCACACTTTACATGATCAGTCTGCCGCTGGATCTGCGCGAATTGCGTCGTTGGTCCGCGGGCCGTAATCTGGCCTCCGACGAAGGGAGCGCCTTGCATCACCTGCTGAGCGAAACCTTTGGCAAGGGTATCTTGCAACCCTTCCGTCTGATGGTGGCGCGGGAAGGGCGGTCCGGAACGCTCTACGCCTATACCCGCCAGGAGCAGACGACCCTCCAGGAAACAGCGCGCGAGACCGCTACCCCGGAGGCTCTGAATCTGTGCAATCCCGCCCGGATGGCGGTCAAGGCGATGCCGGATGCATGGCCAACCGGACGGAGGCTGGCTTTCGATATCCGTGTTCGTCCCGTACGCCGACTCCGACACCCCTTGGGTGATTTTCAGCGCCAGGGGGCGGAAGTGGACGCTTTTCTCGTCGAGGCGCTGCGCCGTTATCCCGATGCCCCTCCCGAGGAAGCCGGGAGCGGTTTGCAGCGGGATCAGGTCTATGCGCACTGGTTCGCCGAACGGCTCGGTGAAGCGGCTCAAGTGGAAAGGATCCGCATGACCCGCTTTGAACGGGTTCGGGTTTCAAGGCACGGTGCCGAACTCGCCCAGGGACCGGATGTTTCGTTTCAGGGGGAGATGACGATTGTCGATGGTCCCCAATTCGCGGAGAAACTCGCCCGAGGGATCGGTCGGCATACTGCCTATGGTTATGGGATGCTGCTGCTGCGGCCTGCGCAACGGGGATAACGATGCTGATTGGACGTCTTGGCCTTGAAAAGGCGCGGATACCCTATTCAGACCGGCATGGTCTGGTCTGGCTGGATCGGGGGCGTCTGGAGGTCGAGGATGGCTGCTTGCGTTTCGTGACGGCTGGCGGGGGTGAGTTGGCTGCGGGGGATTATCAAATTCCGCATCAGTCCCTGTCGATTGTGCTGTTGGGGCCCGGATCAAGCGTCACCCATGACGCGCTGCGTTTGTTGGCGCGGCATGGATGCGCCTTGGCGGCCATCGGGGAGGGGGCGGTGCGGTTTTATACCGCCCAACCCCTGATGCCGGACTCTTCGGCGCTGGCGCGCGCGCAGGTGACGCTCTGGTCGGATCTCAAAACGCGCATGGAAGTGGCACGGGCGATGTATGCGATTCGCTTTGGCGAGATCGTGCGTACCCGTGACATCGAGGTGCTGCGCGGACAGGAAGGAGCGCGCATCAAACGCAGCTACCAGTTGGCCGCCGAGCGGCATGGTGTTTCCTGGAGTGGCCGGCACTACGATCATGCCCATCCTGGAATGGACGATCTTCCCAATCAGGCGCTCAACCATGCCTCGAGCGCCATGCGCGCGGCAGCGGGTGTGGCTGTGGCTGCGGTCGGGGTCATTCCGCAATTGGGTTTCATCCACGAGGATTCCGGGCACGCTTTCGTGCTCGACATCGCGGATCTTTACCGGCACGATGTCACTCTGGATATCGCATTCGGCGCTGCCAGGGAGGCCATCAAGACCGGTGAGTCGGTGGAACGACTCACACGCCAGCGTGCCGCGCGATTGTTGCGGCAGAAAGATGTGATCCCCGGAATGATCGACCGGATCAAACGGTTGTTGAACCGTGATGGCGAAGCGGAGCGTTCCTGATGCCGATGGTCGTGGTCGTGACGCGCGATGTGGAAGGTCGCTATCGGGGATTTCTCAGCTCCATCATGCTGGAACTTGCCCCTGGGGTGTATGCGCACCCGCGTATCAGCCCTGCCGTGCGGGCACGGATCTGGTCCGTTCTCACCGAATGGCACGCACAGCTGCGACAAGGCAGTCTTGTCATGACCTGGAGCGATAGCGCCGCAAACGGTGGCCTCGGACTCTCCACGCTGGGAGAGCCACCCAAAGAGATCGTTACCCACAATGCCATGCTGCTGGTGCGTCGGGCATTGCCGAACAAAACAAACACGCCGACTTGATCCCTCCTTGGGGATCCAACTTTGTTCTTTGACAAAACAGCTTAATTGGCCGATAGTTAAACGCCAGAGGTTCCCCCGCCTGCGCGGGGATAGACCGGGCCGGATGCCGAGGATGTGGAGCTTGACACGGGTTCCCCCGCCTGCGCGGGGATAGACCCTCATTCAGGTTTTCCCACGCCGGTGCCGGCATGGTTCCCCCGCCTGCGCGGGGATAGACCCTGCGGAACGCCCTCGGATCGACTCGTGACGGCGGTTCCCCCGCCTGCGCGGGGATAGACCTTGACCAGATTTCGGAGGATGGAATCCTTGAAGGGGTTCCCCCGCCTGCGCGGGGATAGACCCCCGCGCGCCCGCTCCAAACGCCTGCGCCACCGGGTTCCCCCGCCTGCGCGGGGATAGACCTCAGGCCGATAACAGACGACCGAACCGTGGAGAGGTTCCCCCGCCTGCGCGGGGATAGACCCTGCTTATGACCTGGGGATAATCCATGGCGCTCGGTTCCCCCGCCTGCGCGGGGATAGACCCCATTCGGTTTCTCGATTGTCCGGGAAATGACAGGTTCCCCCGCCTGCGCGGGGATAGACCCAAGGAATTGCTTGATCAGTATGCGCAGTTGGAGGTTCCCCCGCCTGCGCGGGGATAGACCCCGGGGATTACGAGGGCGTGCAAGCTTTTCTCGGGTTCCCCCGCCTGCGCGGGGATAGACCCGCTCTTGCGGAAGCTGAACAACGGCGATTTCGGGTTCCCCCGCCTGCGCGGGGATAGACCCGTTTGCAGAGCGGCGTATTTGTAAGCCGCCGAGGTTCCCCCGCCTGCGCGGGGATAGACCCTGCTTATGACCTGGGGATAATCCATGGCGCTCGGTTCCCCCGCCTGCGCGGGGATAGACCCGCGGTCATGGCCTGCCGGGACGAAACTGGTGGGGTTCCCCCGCCTGCGCGGGGATAGACCCATGCCGGCAGATCTATATCCGATTCCGGGACCGGTTCCCCCGCCTGCGCGGGGATAGACCCATCCCGGACTTACTTTCCCCGCAGTCGGCGCAGGTTCCCCCGCCTGCGCGGGGATAGACCCCGGCTCGATGAATTTTCCGCCGATCTGCGTAGGGTTCCCCCGCCTGCGCGGGGATAGACCCCGCGATGACCCGGCGGCGGGTTTCTCCCATTAGGTTCCCCCGCCTGCGCGGGGATAGACCCATCACGAAGCAGTATATTGCGGACGTGACCGAGGTTCCCCCGCCTGCGCGGGGATAGACCCAGTGTGCGAGGTGGCCAGTCAGTGTGTGCAATGGTTCCCCCGCCTGCGCGGGGATAGACCCTGAATGGCGATGGCCGTCCCAGGAGATTTTTGGGTTCCCCCGCCTGCGCGGGGATAGACCCAAGCCACTCCGCGCGCACACCCAGCGCGACACGGTTCCCCCGCCTGCGCGGGGATAGACCCCCGCCCACCGGACCGCGTTTTGATAGCTTCAAGGGTTCCCCCGCCTGCGCGGGGATAGACCCATCCCGGACTTACTTTCCCCGCAGTCGGCGCAGGTTCCCCCGCCTGCGCGGGGATAGACCCCCGTCATCCCGCAATTCACCAAGCACCAGCGAGGTTCCCCCGCCTGCGCGGGGATAGACCCTGCGCAAGATGCAGCCGCAAGCCGTTGAGGAGGTTCCCCCGCCTGCGCGGGGATAGACCCGAACAGAACGTCACCACGATCATCCGGCAAAAGGTTCCCCCGCCTGCGCGGGGATAGACCCAAGCGGTGTTATCTTTAAGGCCGTTGATTTGCGGTTCCCCCGCCTGCGCGGGGATAGACCCCCGGCTGGCGGGCCGGGTCGGGTCGAAGATGGGGTTCCCCCGCCTGCGCGGGGATAGACCCAGATTGGTGAACGCAGAGGCTGCTCTGACACGGGTTCCCCCGCCTGCGCGGGGATAGACCCTTTACCTCATCCACCCCGACGGCAAAAAGATCGGTTCCCCCGCCTGCGCGGGGATAGACCCAACGAACGGTCATTTTCCGGATGGTGCGCGAGGGTTCCCCCGCCTGCGCGGGGATAGACCCAGCTTTCTTGGCGTCATTGATTCCAAGCGCCAGGTTCCCCCGCCTGCGCGGGGATAGACCCTGTCGCCGGGGCGCTGGATGCGGTGTGGGACGGGTTCCCCCGCCTGCGCGGGGATAGACCCAAGAGGTCGCCGTGCTGGCCGCCGAGGAGGGAGGTTCCCCCGCCTGCGCGGGGATAGACCCCGAACGCCCCACGACATACCCTCCCATCCCCAGGTTCCCCCGCCTGCGCGGGGATAGACCCGCGACCTGCTCGACGCCCGGAGATTATCCGGTGGTTCCCCCGCCTGCGCGGGGATAGACCCTTCAGGCGCTATATCCGCGTGGTGGATACCATGGTTCCCCCGCCTGCGCGGGGATAGACCCACATGGATCGCTCCGATATCCATCACAAGCCTGGTTCCCCCGCCTGCGCGGGGATAGACCCCTTTTCCATGTGGCGGGCGACGAGTAGAAACCGGTTCCCCCGCCTGCGCGGGGATAGACCCCATGGCCGATCTTGTCCGCCCACTCGGTGAACGGTTCCCCCGCCTGCGCGGGGATAGACCTCAGGCCGGTCACATCCGGCACGGTGAGCAGAGGGTTCCCCCGCCTGCGCGGGGATAGACCCCCCGGAGTCTGCACGCTTGACACCGTGTAAGCGGTTCCCCCGCCTGCGCGGGGATAGACCCTCGCCGTGCATGCGGCGCTGACGAGCGGGGTCGGTTCCCCCGTCTGCGCGGGGATAGACCCACCATTGCTCACCTGCGCATGGATGTCCATCGGGTTCCCCCGCCTGCGCGGGGATAGACCCTGACGGACTGACTGACCGGACTGACGACCGGGGGTTCCCCCGCCTGCGCGGGGATAGACCCTTATTCGATCGGGGGAGGAAGGAATGCAGCCAGGTTCCCCCGCCTGCGCGGGGATAGACCCGGCATGTGGATCATCATTGATGCGTTTTCAAAGGTTCCCCCGCCTGCGCGGGGATAGACCCCGCACCCGCACCACCGCCGCGTTGCGCCGCATGGTTCCCCCGCCTGCGCGGGGATAGACCCTGACTTAGCGCACATTTTTACGCGCGCGTTTGGGTTCCCCCGCCTGCGCGGGGATAGACCCCCGGCTGGCGGGCCGGGTCGGGTCGA